>NZ_JBIVMF010000016.1:0-186380 GCF_044752945.1 Streptomyces sp. NPDC088554
CACCAGGAATCAGACGCTGCTCCTGCCCGTCGCGCTCGCTGTACTGGTTCGCGAGGAACCGCACGAGGGCCTGCGCAGTGGTAAGCCGTACGGTCTCCATCACTGGTCCTTCCCGAAGGGCAGCCGGGGGTCGGTCTCCTGGGAGTCCCAGGTGGTGCGCACCCAGCCGTGTGCCGGGTCGTCGCAGATCAGCCAGGCCCGGTCCTGACCGGGTCCGGCCATTACATTCAGGTAATACAGGTCGTAGCCGGGGGCCGCGACCGAGGGACCGTGCCAGCCGTGCGGGATCAGCACGGTGTCGCCGGTGCGCACCTCGGCGAGGACGTCGAGGGGGCGGTCGGCCGTTCCGTACACCCGCTGGTAGGCGAAGCCGGGGCCGGCGGGGCCCTCGGCGACCTCGAAGTAGTAGATCTCCTCGAGCTCGCTCTCGACGGGGGTCCCGTCGGCGTCCTTCCTGACCTCGTCGTGCTTGTGGGGCGGGTACGAGGACCAGTTGCCGCCGGGGGTGAGGACCTCGCAGACGAGCAGTTGGTCGGCCTCGAAGGTGTGCGGCAGGCAGTAGTTGTTGACCTGGCGCGAGCAGTTCCCGGCGCCGCGCAGCTCGGCGGGGACGCCGTCGGCGGGGCCGTACCGCGCGGTCAGTCGGCGCTCGCAGCGGGCCGAGGGGAGGGCGAAACGTCCGCCGTGCTCGCTGCGGATCACGGCCTCGGCGTCCCGCGGGAGGTACGCGAAGTCGGTGACCGAGGCGAAGACGCCGTCGCGGCCCGCCAGCAGGAAGGTGGTGCCGTCGACCGCGACCGTACAGGAACCCGCGAGCGGCAGGACCAGGTACTCGCTGTCGTCGGTGGAGAGGCTGACCTGCTCGCCCGGGGCGAGTTCGACCACGCGCAGTCCGGAGTAGCCCCACCGGGCGGACTCGGGGGTGATCAGTGTGGAGTACGGGCCCTGTGCGGTACTGCGCGCGGGCAGATGCAGTGTGTTGTCTTGGGTATTCACAGCAGGCTCACCGCTCGGTCGACGGCTCCGGCGACATCGCCGTCGGAGGGATAGAGGAGGGACCGGCCGACGACCAGTCCTTGCACGGTCGGCAGGGAGAGCGCCTTGTGCCACGCGCTGAACGCGGCCTCGGCGTCCTTGACCTCGCCGCCGAGCAGCAGGACGGGCAGGGTCGAGGAGGCGAGGACGCGCTCCATGTCGTCCACGACCGGCAGCTTCAGCCAGGTGTACGCGGACCGGCGGCCGAGCCCGGAGGCGATGGTGATCGACTTGATCACCGCATCGGGCGAGAGGTCGTTGCGGATCTTCCCGTCCACCCAGTGCGAGAGGAACGGCTCGACCAGGGCGATCAGCTCGTGGTCGTTCAGCTCGTCCACCGCGCGGGCGGTCTGCTCCAGTACGGAGGGGGTGGCCGGGTCGTCCAGGCAGATCCGGGTGAGCGTCTTGCCGCCGTCGAAGCCCATGGCCGCGATGGCCTCGGCGTCGTAGCCGGTGAAGCGGTCGTCGATCTCGAAGACGGACCCGGCGAGCCCGCCGCGGTTCATCGAGCCGAAGACGCTCTTGCCGTCGAGGACGCCGAGCAGCAGCAGGTCCTCCAGGATGTCCGCGGTGGCCAGCACACCGGTCACACCGGGGCGCTCCAGGGCGACGCACATCCGTTCCAGCAGCGCGGTGCGGTCGGCCATCGCGGAGGGGTCGCCGCCCACGGTGTTGGCACCGCGCGCGGGGTGGTCGGCGGCGATGATCATCGCCCGGCCGTGCTCACCGAGCGGCGAGACGGCTCTGACCCGTCGGGCAGCGGCTTCGGCGATGGCACCGGGATTGCTGACCCGGGCCGTCACGATCCGCCGGACCATGTCAGACACCCTCGATCTCCTCTGCGAGCTTCGCTTCGACCCGGGCCTCGTCGGGCATGGCGTCCGAACAGGCCAGCTCACCCGCGACGATCGCGCCCGCGGCATTGGCGAAGCGCATCACCCGCTCCAGCTCCCAGCCGGCGAGCAGCCCGTGGCACAGGGCGCCGCCGAAGGCGTCACCCGCGCCGAGCCCGTTGACGACGTCGACGGATACGGGCGGCACCTCGACCGTGTTGCCGGACCGGTCCATGGCCAGCACGCCCTTGGGGCCCTGCTTGACGACGGCGGTCTCGACCCCGAGCGCCAGCAGCGCGCGGGCGGCGGCGTACGGCTCGGTCTCACCGGTGGCGACCTCGCACTCCTCGCGGTTGCCGACGGCGACCGTGGTGTGCGCGAGCGCCTCGCGGTAGAAGGCGCGCGCCTCGGCGGCCCCCTTGCCCTCGGCGCCCTCCCAGAACATCGGCCGCCAGTCGAGGTCGAAGACGGTGATCCCGGCCTTCGCCCGGTGGGCCAGCGCCGCGAGCGTCGCCGACCGGCTGGGCTCGGCGCACAGGCCCGTACCCGACATCCAGAAGATCCGGGCCGACGCGATGGCGTCGAGATCCAGCTCCTCGGGACGGATGTCCAGGTCGGGAGCCTTGGGCAGCCGGTAGAAGTAGAGGGGGAAGTCGTCCGGCGGGAAGATCTCGCAGAACGTCACGGGGGTCGGTGCGATGCCGGACGTACCGACGTGTTCGCTGCTCACCCCGTAGCCCGTGAGGGCCTGTCGTACGAACCGGCCGAACGGGTCGTCCCCGGTTTTGGTGATCACCGAGGAGGTTCTGCCGTAGCGCGCCGCCGCGACGGCGACATTGGTGGGGCTACCGCCCAGGTACTTGCCGAACGAGGTGACATCCGCCAGGCCGACGCCTGATTGCAGCGGATAGATGTCCACCCCGACCCGTCCCATGGTCAGGACGTCCAGGACTGCCATGTGTGGGGACCTCCAGCACTGACACGCTCTACTAGCGCGCTCTAGTTGCCAGTACGATGCTCGATGTCTATATGTCCTGTCAATAGATGGTGACGGGCGGGTTTCCGCTAGGTTCACTCCGACGATCCGAAGGAGAGGGACCCCGTGGAGGAGCGGTCCGGCAGGCGCCCGACCATGGCGGACGTCGCGAAACGCGTCGGGGTCTCCCGTGCCCTGGTGTCGCTGGTGTTCCGCAACCAGCCCGGCGCCGGCGAGGAGACCCGCCGCCGGGTGCTGCGCGCCGCCGACGAACTGGGCTACCGCCCCGACAGCGCGGCCCGGCTGCTGGCCCGCGGCCGCAGCCGTACCATCGGCGTCGTTCTGACGGTGCATCAGACCTTCCAGGCCGACCTGGTCGAAGGCATCTACCCCGAGGCCGAACGCCTCGGCTACGACGTCCTGTTGTCCGCCAGCGCCCCCGGCCGCGACGAGAACAAGGCCGTCGAGGCACTGCTCAGCCACCGCTGCGAGGCCCTGCTCCTCCTCGGTCCCAAGGCACCCAATGCCCGCATCGAAGAGCTGGGCCGCCGCAGCGCCGTGGTGGTCGTCGGCCGCCGGGCCCGGGGCGCCGAGGTCGACAGTGTGCACACTTCCGAGAGCCGGGGCGTCAGCCAAGTGGTCTCCCACCTCGCCGAGTTGGGCCACCGCCATATCGTCCACATCGACGGCGGCAAGGACCCGGGCGCCGCCGAACGCCGCCGCGCCTTCCGCGCCGCCATGCGCGCCCACGGCCTCGCCGGCAGCGCCCGGGTGCTCCCCGGCGCCCACACCGAGGAATCCGGCAGCGCGGCGGGCCGCCTCCTCCTGGCCGGGGACCGCCTCCCCACCGCTGTCTTCGCGAGCAACGACCGCTGCGCCATGGGCCTGATGCACACCCTGGACCGGGCCGGTGTCCACGTACCCCGCGAGGTGTCGGTCGTCGGGTACGACGACAGTCACCTCTCCCACCTCTCCCACATCGACCTCTCCACGGTCCGCCAGGACCCGGTCCGGCTGGCCGAACACGCGGTCCGCTTCGCCGTGGAGCGCCTGGCCGACGCCACCCTCCCGCCCCGCGAAGCCGTACTGGAACCGAGACTGGTGGTACGGGGCACGAGCGCGGCGCCCCCCGCCCGCGCCGACTAGCGGCGCGGGCGGCGGAATCCTTTTGCGGCGTCGGCGCGCACCGCGGCAGGCTGGGGCGATGCTCATCCGACGTGAGACCCCCGCCGATGTGTCCGCCGTCCGCGCCGTCACCGCGGCCGCCTTCGCCGTCCCGGACACCGCCGTCCCGGTGGAGGTCCCCCTCCTCGACGCGCTGCGCGAGTGCGACGGCTGGCTGCCCGGACTGTCGCTGGTGGCGACGGACGGGGGCGGTGCGGTGATCGGGCATGTGGTGTGTACGCGGGGGAGCGTCGGCGAGGTGGCGGCGGTGGGCCTCGGCCCGATCGGTGTGGCGCCGGAGCGGCAGCGCGCGGGCGTCGGCCTGGCGCTGATGCATTCCGTGCTGGGGGCGGCGGACGCGCTGGGGGAGCCGCTGGTGGCGCTGCTCGGCAGCCCGGCGTACTACGGGAGGTTCGGGTTCCGTACGAGTACGGAGTACGGGATCACGTCGCCGGACCCCGCCTGGGGCGAGTACTTCCAGATCCGCCCGCTGACCGCGTACGACTCGGCCCTGCGCGGCCGGTTCCGTTACGCGGAGCCGTTCGAGCGGCTCTGAACCGGGGGCGGGATCACCGTCGGCGCCACCGAGGGATAAGGGATCATCCGGTACGCATATCCGTGACCTTGTCATCACGTCCATCGCGTTCAGCGCCCCGCCGCTGCTCAACGCCGATGGTGTGCACGAGCCGCTGGCGCTACGCGCTGTGTGCTCCAGCTCGCGACCATCGCCGTCACCCGGGCCATCGACACCGCGCGCGGCGGGCCCCGGGGGCCGCTGACCGCGATGGAGCGGGCGTGGGTCCGGTCGGCGCTCGGCCCGGCCGGTGTGGTCGCGCAGGCGCGGCGCTTGATCGACCTGTACGGCTTCCGGTCGATCAAGCCCAAGGGTGGTGTCTTCCCGCCCGACGAGGAGATCGCCGCGATCCGCGCGCTCGCCGAGGCGTTCCCCCGGCATGCCGCTGCGGCTCAACCCCAACATCGCCTGTTCCACGGAGACTTCGCTCTTCGTCGCCCGGGAGCTGGACGGCGTGCTGGAGTATCTGGAGGACCCGACCGGCACCATCGCGGGGATGGCGGAGGTCGCGGAGCCGGCCCCGATGCCACTGGCCGCCAACATGTGCGTGATCTCCTTCGAGACACTGCGCCCGGGGATCGAACAGGGCGCGGTCGGTGTGGTCCTCTCGGGCCGCCACTACAGGGGCGGACTGCGACGGACCCGTGAACTCGCCGCCGTCTGCGAGACGTTCGGGATCGGTGTGTCCACGCACTCCAACTTCCACCTGGGCATCGGCCTGGCCGCCATGACCCATGTCGCGGCGGTCGTCCCGAACCTCACCTACGCCTGCGACACCCACTACCCGTGGAACGGCCAGGACGACATCGTGGTCCCCGGGGTGCTGGAGTTCGTCGACGGCGGTGTGCCCGTGCCGACCGGCCCCGGGCTCGGTGTGGAGCCGGACCAGGACGCGCCGGCCGCCCGGCACCGCACGTTCCTCGAAGCGGGACGCGAGCGCCGGGACGACACCGGCTATATGCGCCGTGTCGACCCGGCGTACGACCTAACGCTGCCGCGCTGGTGAACCGGGATGTGCCGGTCACAGCACTAGCCTCGCTGTTTCGCTTCGAGTGGCTGAGTCGATCTGAGCGGGATGTGGTGGTGGGTTCGGTTGCTTGTCGCCGTCGGGCATGACCGGGGCCCGACGCGCGGGTCGGGTGCTCCAGGGTTTCTCGGGTCGTGGGTGGGCAGGGACTGTTGGGGTTCAGGTGGCTGGCCTGGGCAGGTCCGCAAGGCGGGTGAATGCGTTGGCCAGCTCGTTTCGCCAGGGCCAGGTGGCGGAGATTCGTCGGCAGCGGCGGCGGCCTCCGCGGGTGATGCGGGCGGCGGTGTGCAGGAGCCGGTAGCGGAGCTTCTTCGGCTCTGCGGTGGCCAACTCGCCTTCCAGTAGAAGTGTTTGAGTCCAGGCGGGCAGGTCGGCGCCGGTCGGTGCCAGTTCGAGTCAGGCCGCGTTGATGTGGAAGGGGCGGGAGGGGACGGCCGAAGCCGGTGGACTTGCCGCTGCGGATGCGGTCTTCGACGCGGGCGTGTGCGTGATGGCGGACCTTCAGATGGTGCACGGAGCCCTGCCCGTAGGGGGTGTCTGTGAGGAAGACCTGGTGGCGCATGCCTTCGTCCAGGTCGAACAGTGAGAGCTGGGCGCCGGGGTGCGGGCGTTCGCGCCGGACGATGACCCGGGTGCCGTCCGGGTAGTCGGCCAGGTCGATCATGCCGGTCAGCTCGGCGACTTCCCCATTTGAGTGAATGGTGCCCTGAACGCGCTTTCAGAGCAATCCGTACTGCCCTCCGCGCCGAATTCGTCACAGGTGAGGGGCGGGGAAGGCGTCCCTGAATCGATGTTCCGGATCCGGGGGCATGGGGTGCTTGGCGGCTCCCATAGAAACGCATGCCATTTTTCGCGCAATTCGACCATTTGATTAAGTATGGAAAATTCCTTTATCGGATCCTGTTCGCGGTTCGACTCGCCGTTTACCCGTCAGGAGGAGGGGCCCTTCGGGTGTGGAAGTTCCGCCCGGAACTCCTCGGGGGTTTCGGGTAATACGGCCACGGCGCGCTGGGGGCGCATCCAGGGAGCGGGGATGCGGCCTCCGTCGACTGCAGGTCGACCTCCGGGTATCCGGCGGGCAGTTGGTAACCGGCGAAGAGTTTCGGGGCTTCGTAACGGTGGCGGGGACATCTCGGTAATTTCGAGGAATCGATTCGGCAGTGGATGGCCCACCTGACTGTCTTCCCCCTTGGTGCAAATGATGTGCAATAGGGTGGGGTGGTATCGGTTGGCCTAGTCCACGCCTTCGTGTCGGGCATGGTTCTCGACCTCTCGCGCCCGGGTGTTTCGTGCACTTCACCTGCGGTTCTTCCCGGAAACACCGAAGGGAGAGGGAATCGGCGCGGAATCGCATCGGCCTTTTACGGCGCATCTTCGTGCTTCTCTGTTTACGCGCATCGAATCTCCGGTGCGCGGTGATGCTCGACCGGTCATGGCTGCCTTCGCGGAAGCCGCCAGGACACGTTCCGTTGTCCGCCGGGCGACTTCTTACCTCCCCCATCCGAACCCCTTGTGTCCATGTACGGCACCGCCGTATCCGGACACGGGAACTTCGCAGTGAGAGGACTTCATGAAACCCCCTTCGGTACGGCCGCGTGCCCGCCGTGTCCTGGATCGTTCCCTGCTCGTGCTCGGTACGGGCGCGCTGGCCACCGGGCTCGGCGCGCTGACCCTGGCGCCGGGCGTCAGTTCGGCCTCCAGCCACCGGGAGGCGCCGCTGATCGCCGGTGATCCCCGGGCGGACAACACGGACGTCTACGCGTTCACCAGCCCGGACAAGTCCGACACGGTGACCCTCGTCGCGAACTGGATTCCGTTCGAGGAGCCCAACGGCGGCCCGAACTTCTACGCGTTCGCCGATGACGCGCGGTACCACATCAAGATCGACAACACGGGTGACGGACGCCCGGACGTGACGTACACCTGGTGCTTCCGCAATATCGTCCGGGACGCCGCCAACCAGTTCCTGTACAACACCGGTCCCGTGCGCACGATCGACGACCCGAATCTCAACTTCCGTCAGGTGTACGACCTGACCGTGACCGAGGACGGGCGCACCCGCACCCTGCTGAAGGACGCTCCGGTCGCGCCGTCGCGGGTGGGTCCCGCGTCGATGCCGGACTACAAGGCCCTGCGGGACCAGGCCGTGCGTGACGTGCCCGGCGGCGCGAAGGCGTTCGCCGGACAGGCCGACGACCCGTTCTTCGCCGACCTGCGGGTCTTCGACCTGCTCTACGGCGGCAACCTCAGCGAGACCGGCCAGGACACCCTGGCCGGCTACAACGTGAACTCGGTGGCGCTCCAGATCCCCAAGAAGGCCCTGGCCCTGCGCGGCAATCCGGCCCGCAACCCGGTCGTCGGCATCTGGTCCACGACCGAACGCCAGGGGGCGGCCGTCACCGACAGCCGCGCGAAGGACAAGGCCGCCGACCCCGGCTGGCGGCAGGTCTCACGGCTGGGCAACCCGCTGGTCAACGAGGTCGTCGTCCCACTCCAGTACAAGGACGCCTTCAACGCGCTCTCCCCGGACCAGGACCGCACCGTGCAGCCGGTCGTCGACAAGGTCTACGACCCGATCCTGCCCAAGGTCATCCAGCAGGTCTACGGGATCCCCGCGCCGAAGACGCCGCGCGACGACCTCGCCGAGATCTACCTGACCGGCATCTGCAAGGCGTGCGGCCCGATCAAGGCAGACCTCAACGCCCACAGCCTCAACCAGGACGCGAACCCTCGGCAGATCGTCCCGGCCGAGGAACTCCGGCTCAACATGACGGTGCCGCCGACGGCAAAGCCCCAGCGGCTCGGCGTGCTCGCCGGCGACCTGGCCGGATTCCCCAACGGCCGACGGCTGACCGACGACGTCATCGACATCTCCCTGCAGGCGGTCGAAGGCGCTGCCCAGACCGGTGTGCTCGTCCCCGCCCTCAAGGATGGCGACAAGGTCAACGCCAACGACGTCGGCTTCGGACGCGGTTTCCCGTATCTGGCGCTGCCTCACACCAAGGCCGTGAACTCGCCCCGGACGGGGGCGGCACAGCGGTCCTCGGCGCTCCACCCCAACAGCGCCGCGGCGATCGGCGGAGTGGGCGCGCTGCTGCTCGGCGCGGGCGGGTTCCGCGTCTGGCGCCGCCGGGCCACCACCACCTGACCCTCCCGGACCCGGGGGCCGGGCGGGGTTCTCCCTTACGGGAAGACCCCGCCCTGCCCCCGGGCAGACGTCACCCGTAACCGTCATCTCTCGGAGGAGGACCGTGTCTCAGCCGGCCAGCCACCCCAGCCCCCGGCCTCGTCACCTGCCGCCCCACGCGCGGCCCGACGGCAGAGGCCGAAGACGGCTGCGCGGTGGGGTGGTCGCGCTGGCCCTGGGCGCGACGTTCTTCGCGGTGGGCGCGGTCGGGCTGGCCGGACGGGACGCCGCTCCGGCCGGGGGCGAAGCGGCGGCGGGCGTACGGCCAGGGTCGCCCGAAGCGATGCGGGAGCGGCTGCGCCGGCTTCCCGAAGACGCCCCGGGCTGGGCCTCCCTGGGCATGGCCTACGTACAACAGGCCCGTACCACCGCCGACCCGGCCACCTACGACAAGGCCGAGTCCGCACTGCGGACCTCACTGAAAGTCCAGCCCCGCGACAACTACGCCGCTCAGACCGGGATGGGCGCACTGGCCGCCGCGCGGCACGACTTCGCGGCGGCTCTGGACTGGGGCCGCCGGGCCGTCGCCACCAACCCCGCGGGATCCGGGGCGTACGGGGTGCTCGCCGACGCCCACACCCAGCTCGGCCAGTACGAAGCGTCCTACCAGGACGTCCAGCGCATGATCGACCTGCGGCCCGACACCGCCTCGCTCGCCCGCGCCTCGTACACCTGGGAACTGCGCGGCGACATCGTCCGCGCCCGCGCCCTCATGGAACGCGCGCTCAACGACGCCCCGACACCGGGGGACCAGGCGTTCACCCACGCCCATCTCGCCACCCTGGCAGTGGAATCGGGGGACGCGCGCACCGGGTTGCGGGAGGCGGAGTACGGTCTGCGCGCCAACCCCCGCGATCCTCAGCTGCTGGAGGCACGGGCCCGCGCCCACAGCGCGCTCGGCGACAGCCGTCGCGCCGTCGCGGACTATACGGCGGCAGTGGCGATCACCCCGCTGCCCCAGTACGTCCTGGGCCTCGGCGAACTCCAGCAGTCCCTCGGCCACACAGCCGCCGCCCAGGAGCAGTACGCGCTCCTGCGCGCACAGGAGCGGCTGCGGGTGGCCGCGACGACCCCGGCCGATGTGGACGCCATCCTCTTCGAGGCCGATCACGGCGATGCCCGGCGCGCCGTCGGCATGGGCCGTACCGCGGTGGAGAACCGGCCCTTCATCGCCGTACAGGACGCCTACGCCTGGGCGCTGCACCGAGCGGGACAGGACACGCGGGCGCTGCCGTACGCGAACCGGGCCCTGGCCCTCGGTACCCGCAGCGCGCTCTCCCACTACCACCGCGCCATGATCGAACAGTCGCTCGGCGACCTGACGGCGGCCCGCCGGGACCTGGAAACCGCCCTCGCCATGGACCCGCACTTCCATCCCCTGCACGCACCCGCCGCACGGACCGCTCTCCGCGCTCTCCAGCGAATCGACTCCGCCTCATGAACAGCTACCGGTTCCCCGGGATCCACCGTGCCGCCGCACTCTGCGTCCTTACGGCCGCCCTGGCCGCCGCCTCCGCCGCGGTGGCCACCGCGCACCCCCTGGGCAACTTCACCGTCAACCATCACACAGGTCTCACCTTGCGTCCGGACCGTATCGACGCGACTCTCGTCGTCGACCGGGCCGAGATCGCCGCCGCGCAGGAGCGCGTACGCGTCGACCGGGACGGCGACGGCACCGTCGACGCGGCGGAAGCCCGCGCCCACGCACGGCAGGAGTGCGCCACCGCGGCCGGCCGGCTGCGGGTGGAGACCGGCGGCCACCGACTGAAATGGACTCCGTCGGGCAGTTCGTTCACCTACCACCCGGGCGAGGCCGGACTCACCACGAGCCGGCTCACCTGCGCGCTCACCTCGGCGGCCGACCTGCGCGGCCCGTCGGACATCACCGTGCGCACCGGATACGACACCAGCCGGATCGGCTGGCAGGAGATCACCGCCCGCAGCGTCGGTGTCACCCTCACCCACTCCGATGTGCCCGCCCGTTCGGCCACCGACGAACTGCGCCACTACCCCACGGACCCGCTGGCCGACCCGCTCGATCAGCGGTCCGCCGCACTGCGCACCACGCCGGGCGACGTGGGTGAGACGCCGGGCGTGTCGGCCGTCCTGCCCGGTGCCGGGCCCCTCAGCACGGCCCTGGACCGGGTCTCCGGGGTGTTCGACTCTCTCGTCGGCAGCCGCGAACTCACCGTGCCCGTGGGGCTCCTGGCGCTGCTCCTTGCCGTGATCCTGGGCGCCTCGCACGCGGCACTGCCGGGCCACGGGAAGACCATCATGGCGGCCTATCTCGCCGGCCGGCGAGGAACGCCCAGGGACGCGGTCACGGTCGGCGCCACCGTCACTCTCACCCATACGGCCGGAGTTCTGGTCCTGGGTCTTGCCCTGCCCGTCGCCACCACGCTCGCCGGCGAGACCGTACTGACCTGGCTGGGAGTGGCCAGTGGCCTCCTCGTCACCGGCATCGGCCTGTGGCTGCTGCGGGCCGCACTACTGAACCGGCCCACCCCCGGACACCATCACCACCATGGTCACGGACACAGCCACCACCATGAGCACGGACACAGCCACCACCATGAGCACGGACACAGCCACCACCATGAGCACGGGCACGGGCACGGGCATCATCACCACGGCGATGCCGGACTCCGCCCGCAGACAGATCGGGCAGAGCGGACAGACCTGTCACACGGTCAAGGCCCGGCACTGGCCGTACTCACGAAGCCGCACAGCCATACAACGCACCGTCACGAGCCGCACAGCCACCCGGATCCTGCCGCGGTGACACGCGGCGGACTGATCGGCATGGGCATCGCGGGCGGGCTCGTCCCCAGCCCCTCCGCCCTGGTCGTCCTGCTGGGCGCCGTCGCCCTGGGCCGCACGGCCTTCGGCATCCTCCTGGTGCTGGGCTACGGACTCGGTATGGCAGCCACACTCACGCTCGCCGGCCTCATCCTCGTACGACTGCGCGACCGCATCGACCGCACCGTGCGCACGGGCACGGCCCGCCGCCCGGCCCTCCTCCGGCAGCTGGCCCGGACCGGCCCCGTGGCCACCTCGGCCCTCGTACTGCTCGTCGGCATCGGACTGACACTCAGGGCTGCGGCGGGTCCATGGTGAGTTGGTGAACTGGCTCGCCTATGTTCGCGCTGTCCAGGTGTGATCACGTCCGTGTCAGCCACGTTCCTCCCCCATGGTCCGCGTCGCACAGGCAGGCCGGCGCCGGATTCGCCTCGCGGAGCGACTGGACGACGAGGTTCTCGAACACGAGCCGTGGCGCGCGCCGATCCGCGGCTGGTGATCCTTCTCGAAGAGGTCAACGCCACCATGGCGCAGCTCAAGCGGTACTGGGTGTGATCCTCTCCTGTTCCACTGTGTCCAGCCGATCGGCTTTAGCCTTGGCTAGAGAGGAAGCGCGACCGCCGTCGGTACGCAGGGCACCCGGTCGCAGTGTGCGCGTGCCCGTACGAGCAGGGCCTCGGGCGCGGGGACCGGCTGGAGCGCGGTCAGATGCAGTAACCACAGATCGTGCAGCCCCTCCTCGATCTGGCTGCGCCCCTCCAGGGCGTCGGAGACGGTGTGCAGTCCGAAGAACGCGCACACCAGGCCGTACGCGGCCACCTCCGGCGGGACGCCCGCCGCGAGTTCCCCCTCGCTGCGGGCCTCTTCGAGCAGCCCGGTGACCGTCTCCAGCCAGCCCACGAAGGGGCGCGGGAGCGTGGCGTCGATGGCGGCGCGCTCCGCCCAGAGCCTGGCCCCGGCCCGGATGACGACATCGTCACGGAAAGCCCGCGCCACATCGAAACTCAGTGCGACCAGCTTTTCGAGTGCGGGAAGATCGACCGATCCGTACCGGCCGATCAGCGTGGGCCAGGTCGCGAAATGCTCCTCGACAATGGCCAGTGCGAGATTCTCCTTGCTCGCGAAGTGGAAGTAGATGGCACCGCTGGTCCGTCCGGACCGCGCGCTGATATCGCTGATACTGGTACCGGCATAGCCCCGTTCATCGAACAGACGTGCCGCCGACTCCAGAAGAAACCTGCGCGTCGTTTTCGCCCGAACCTGCGCCGCCCGAACCTGCATATGTACCTCGGATTGCCGTTCCGTTAAATGACAGCACGCAATGTAGCGGGTTTGGCGGCCGGGGCTGGGGTGCGGCCCCCGAAGAATTACGATGTGCTTGTCCCATGAGTACATCGGTGGGCGGCGCATCAGTCGACGACCGGGGAGAGCGCCTCCCCGATGACCCCGGACCGCTGCCGAGCCCGCCGTCCGGACCCTTGCCGGGACCGCTCGGCGCGCCGCTGCCCGGCACGCAGCCCCGCCCGCCGTCCGCGCCGCTGTCCGGTGCGCAGCCATGCTCGTCGTCCGAGCCGCTGTCCGGCGCGCCGTCCGGGCTGTTCGCCAAGTCGCTGTCCTGGTCGCGCACCGTCGCCCGCGAGCTGGTGCACCGGGACTCCGTCGCCGAGGTGCTGCTCACCGACGTACGCCCGGCCGGGAACGGTACGTACGAGGCCGCCGCGTCCTGGCCCCGGTCGCATCCCACCTTCCCCCGGGGCGGTGTCGATCTGCACAGCCCGCTGATGGTCGTCGAGACGCTGCGTCAGCTCGGCATCTATCTCCCCCTGCGGTATTTCGCGGTACCGAGGGACGTGCGCATGGTCATCACCGAACTCTTCTTCGAGATCGACCCCGCCGCCGAACCCCGGCCGGCTTCCGGCGCCACCCAGGTCACCTGCCGCGTACGGGTCGGCGGAGTGCGCCGGGGCGCGGACGGCGAGGTCACCGGATTGCGGCTGGGAGTGACCTATCTGGCCGACGGCACGCCCTTCGCCCGGTCCGGCGGAGGCGCGCGCTTTCTCGGCCCCGAGCGGTACGACGCGGTACGGAAGGGGCGCGCCGCCCCCGTCGGGGACCCCGGAGCGCCCGGCGGCGGGACGGTCCGGCCCGACGCGCGGGCGCTGGGGGTGAGCGGCGCCCATGACGTCGTGATCGCGGCGGACGGCGCCACCCTCCTGGTGGAACCCGCCGACATGAGGCATCCGTACTTCTTCGACCACGCCACCGACCATCTGCCGGGCATGATCGTCCTTGAGGCCGCCCGTCAGGCCGCCGCCGTGGAAAGCGGCGGAAGGCTGCTGCGCCCTACCGCCGGTCGGCTGAAAACCGCGCGGTTCATCGAATACCTTCCGGCGGCCCGTGTGATCTGCGTTCCGCACCATGCGACCTGCGTTTTCCGCTTTCTCCAGGATGGTGAACAGAAGGCGTTCGGAGTGCTGCGCTACCAATAAACACATAGGGACACTTATCGCGTTCGCTTGACTGCTCCGAGTGACTCTCCCTAGCGTAGCGATCGTTATGTTCTGGGCGGTCGCCCGAAGTCACGCATGCCTGCGGTGTTTCGCACCGATGCGGCGGTCAGTGCTGCCGCGATAAAGGCTTTCCCCGAACGGAAACAATCGGATGACAGCACAACGCATCCTTTCCTGGACCCCCGCCGCCATCGTCTTCGACTGTGACGGCACACTCATGGACACCGAATGCCACTGGCAGGACGCGCGTATTCGCGCATTGCGCGAGTACGGATTCCTCCCCGCTCCGGGATTCGCGGAGCGGGCCAAGGGGCTGCACTACACGGAATGCGGGCAGCTCATGGCCGAGGAGGCCGGACGCCCCGAACTGGGCGAGGAGCTGACCGGCCGGCTGCTCGCCCACTTCCACACGCTGGTCGCCGAACAGCCCCTGACGATGCCCGGCGCCCGCCGGCTCGTCGAGGAGGCGGCGACGTTCGCGCCGCTGGCCGTCGCCAGCAACTGTCCGATGGAGGTCGTCGAAGCCTGCCTCGACACCGCCGGGCTGCTCTCCCGCTTCGGCCATATCGTGGTCCCGCGAGAGGGGATCCGGCCCAAGCCGCACCCGGACGTCTATCTCACCGCCGCCCGGCTCTGCGGCGCCGCGCCGGCCGACACCCTGGCGGTCGAGGACTCGCACGTCGGGATCCAGGCCGCCGAGCGGGCCGGAATGCGGGTCATGGGCGTCGGCCCCTGGCCGGACGAGCGGACCGTGGCGCTGGTGGACCTCTGGGTCCGCTCACTGGACGAACCGGAGGTACGGGACTGGGCGGGCGCCCGGGTCCCGGCCCAGGTCTCGCGGGTCGCACCGGGTGGGCCGGGTGGGGAAATCGGCCTACCATGAACCCTTGAGGGCATATCCGACCGGAAGCCGCATGTCGTACCGTGTGTTGCCTCGCGTGACGCATCGCATGTCGCACTCCATGTGGCACCGCATGCCGCGTCGTATGCCGCGTCGTGTGTCGCCGCACAGGGAGATGGCCATCGGATGGACGAGGAACGCGCCGGCCGTCTCGTATCGGCGCTGCGCTCCCGGGGCGTGCCGGCCCACCTGGCGCATCTGGGCGTCTACCAGTGCGGGGTGCAGATCGTGCTCCTCGACGGCGGCGAGGCGATCTGGGACACGGACCCTGTGATGGGGCTGCGGGCCGAGGTCGTCGAGGACGGTGTGCTCGTCGGATTCGTCCCCCATGTGAGCGGCTCCGAGACCTTCACCGAGGAGCAGCTCGTCGAGGTCATCGCCGCCGCCCGGTACGACAAGGCGGGCCTGCGTCCCCCGGCGGACGGTGGTACGGACGCGCCGGGCGGCGACGGCCCGGTGCCGTACCGGGGCGCCGGTCCCGTACTCCCGCCGAGATCCGCGCGCCGAGGGCCGCGGCTGCCGAGGCTTCCCCGGTGGCCGCGCAGGAAGCCGTAGGCACGCCCGTACGGGCGTCCGATTGATCGAAAGCGATGGCGGGGCCGCGTTCCGTACGTAGGTGTGGGTGCGGCCTCATGTCACGCGGTCGGCTGTTGTTTCCGTGTATTCGCCCCGGGTGCGCTCCGCGTGGGCATGCTGGTCCGCATGGCTGAGCTTGGTGACAACGTGCCCGCGTACCGCACGATCCGGGTGTCGGGACCGGACGGGCCGGTCGAGGCAGTGGCGGATGTGGCGGCGTGGCAGGCGCGCGAGAGGTATCCGGACATCCTCTCGGCGGGCGGTCCGCTCTTCGGAGTGGTGCGCGAACGCGAGGCGGGCGGCTGGGAGTTGATCGCCGCCTTCTCCGCACGGACCCCGCAGGACGCGCGCGACACCATGGGCTCGCGGTTCCGTGAACTGGCGCAGGAGCTGGGGCGGGCCGGTGACACGGCCGCGCGGGACGAGTGCATGCGGGCGGCGGAACGTACGGAGTGGGAGAAGACCGACGGGATGACCGTGCTCGGCGTCCGCTACCGGATCGCGCGGGCGGAGTGTTTCGTACGCTCGGGACCCGAGGGCCCCGAACCCCCGCGCCCGACCGACCCGGATCCGATGACGGCCGGCGAGTCGTACCGCGCCCCGGACCCGGCGGACGGATTCGTCTTCGACCCGGCCATCCCCACGGGCATGTCCGAAGGCATCCTCAAGGTCGAACTCCTCGCGATGGTACCGATGTCGGGCGTCGTGCCCGACGGCATCCGCGAGGACGCACAACACGCCCTGTACTCGCACCCCGGCGGTGTGTTGCTGCCCGCGACCTATATGACGGCCAAGAAGGTGCACGGACACTGGCGGCCGAACTCCACCGCCACCCGCACCACACCGCAGGGCGCCCGGGACTCGCTGGCCATGGTGCTGCGGGTGATGATCCCCTGGAGGGGTGGTCTCGACGAGGAGGAGAGAGCGCCGTACTCCGCCGCGGCGGACCGGCTCGACGCCGAGCGGGCCGACGAACTGGAGGTCGAGGGGCTCCACTTCAGGGTCGTACGCATCGAACGTCTGGTACGGATCGGCCCGGACGGGCCCGAGGGGCCGCGTCCCTGCGACCCCGATCCGCAGCTCCCGGTGATGGCGCAGCACCAGGAGTGGATCGATCAGGGGCTGGCCGCCGAGGACGACGAGGACTCGGACGCGTCCGTCGAACTCGACGAGAGCGCGAGGAAGTTGAAGGATCTCTTCGATGAAGAGGAGGCGCGCAGGGAGAAGACGCACGCGGAGCGCCGGTCGTCGAAATAGCCGGAGATCCCGAGGGTCAGGGTGAACGCGTCTTTCAGCAGCGCTCGTTGATATGTCCCCGCTGTCCTGCGGGCACCACATCGAGGTCCCGCAGGACAATTGCCAGCCGCTCGCCCCACTGTGCGCAGACGGCCGTGAAATCCGCCCGGCGGTATTCGATCACCAGCACCCGGTCGTCATAGGCGTCGGCGTACCGATCGCACTCGTCATAGCGTCCGCATTCCTCGGAGACGGCGAAGTCGAACCCGATGCGGTCCCGGAGACCGGTCATCTCCGCCGCGTTCTTCTGGCCGATCGCGAGCCCGGCCGCATGGGCGCGCTCGGCCAGCAGTCGGGCGAAGGCGGTCGCCTGCTTCCGGTCGAGGAGCCCGTCCGCGCGCAGATACGAGTCCAGGTTGTCCGCCTCCACGGCGTCGAACCCGTCGTCCGCGCAGCCGTCGATCCACGCGCCCACCAGCTCCGCCAGTTGGGCGCGGCGCCCGGCGGTGGAGATGTCCAGCAGCGGTTCGTCCCAGTCCTCGTCGATGACGGTCGTGCCGTCCGCATGACGCAGCAGCAGGTTCGGGTGGTTCTTCTGCCACCACTCCACGGCGTCCGGCTGGGCCTGATAGGCGTTGACGTAACAGATGTTGTACGCACCGGGCGCCGGGTCGGCCGTACGGTCCCTGATGACCGTACGTACGCCCTCGGGCGGGTCGTAGGCGCCGCCGAGCTGGTAGTCGAAGGGCTCGTTCGCCCGGGGTGGCCGGGCCGCGCGGTCGGCGGTGGCTGTTGCGGTGGTCGCTCTGGTGGTGGTTCCGGCGTCGGTGCAACCGGTGAGCGCGAGCGACAGGGCAACCAGCAGGGGTGCCACCGATATTCGGGCGGCGAAGGAGGCGAAGGAGGCGAAGGAGGCGAAGGAGGCGAGGGAGGGAGGGGCGGTGGGGGTGAATGGCAAGGCGACGCCTCGTTCTCGGATCAGCGCGACGGATCTTGTCAGTCTCGCACCGGGCGGAGAGCCACGACGAAGAGCCGTGCCGGAGAGGGGATCCGGCCGATCCGAGGGCGGTGCCGTGTCGCTGATGGGCCGAACGGGTGAGAAGCGAGAGAATAGATGGATGTATACACAGCGTGCGGGCGGGGTGGTCCGGTGAGCAGGTACGACAGGTACGACGCCACCGATGAGCAGTGGGAGGGTCTGGCCCAGGTCGTTCCGCTGCGTGGCCGCAACGAATGGCCCTCGCGGGTCGACCATCGGACCGTTCCGAGGGAGTACGCGGCGGAGAACCGCCGTTTCATCGTGCTGCGGGTCCAGGTGTTCGCGGACGCGCGCGAGGTCGCCGACCATCTGCTCGCCCGGATTCCGGTGCTGCTCGATCTGACCGGGGCCGAGCCGGATGTCGCCAAGCGCATCCTCGACTTCAGCAGCGGTGTCGTGTTCGGCCTGGGCAGCGGGATGCACCGGGTCGACAAGAACGTCTTCCTGCTGGCCCCGGTGGGCACGGAGGTCGAGGGGGTGGCGGCGGACACGCTGCCCTGATCCGGCTGTTCGGATCTGACGGTTTTTGATCCAACCGGTTCTGATCCAGCTGGTTCCGATCGGTCGGTTCCGATCGGTCGGTTCTGATCCGGCTGTTCTGATCCAGCTGTTCTGATTTCGGCTGTCCGGCTTCTGTGTTCGGGCGCGTCCCCCGAAGGTGGGAAGGTCCCTCCGGAGGAACGGTTCGTCAGCGCGGGGGCCGCATACGGTCCGGCCATGGAAGCTTCCCGTCCGCGTCCGGCACCGGCCCCCGCGCGTCCCGGCGTCACCGAGCTGCGGCTGTCCGCCTTCACCTCGCACCGAGGGGCGGCCTTTCCGCTGGGCCCGCTGACGCTCTTCACCGGGGCGAGCGGCAGCGGGAAGTCGACGGCGCTGAGGGCGTACGAGTCGCTCGCGCGGCTCGGGGCCGGTGCCTCGCTCGGCGAGGCGTTCCCCGACGCGGCGGCGTGCGTTCCGGAACGGGCGGCGGCCGACGCGCAGGGGAGGCGGGGGTTCCGGATCGGCTGCACGGTGGACGGTCCGGCCGGTCCCGTACGGCTCGATCTGGCCGTCCAGGCCGAGCCGGAGCTCCGTATCGTCGGCGAACGCCTGACCGCCGGTGGCCAGACCCTGCTGACCACGGCTCTGCGCGACCCCGGGCGCCCTTCGGTGCAGGCCGCGTGGCACACGGGGGGCGCGGTGCCGGTGACCCGCGCGCCATTGCCGGACGACCGGCTGGGCACGGCGCTGCTGCCGCTGCGGGTCGCGGGGGTGACGGCGGGGCAGTTACGGGTGCTGGCCGCCGCCGAACAGGCCGTGCTGGGGCTGCGGTCCGTCTTCGTCTGCGACCCGCAGCCCTGGCTGATGCGGCGGCCGGTGGCCGTGGGACCGGGCGGGCTGAACCGGGACTGCGGGAATCTGGCGGCGGTGCTCGACCTCGCCCGCGACCGGTCGGGCGCTCTCCCCGGCCGCCTCGCCGCCGCCGCGCGCGCCGGCTGCGCGGGCCCGGTGACGGAGCTGTCCGTCGAGAGACTCGCCGACGGTACGGTACGGGCGCTGCTGGCCAGGGACGTCTCGGGAGCCAGGGCCGCCACCCCCGTCGACCGGCTCGGCGAGGGCGAGCTGCGCTATCTGGCGCTGGCGCTCGTCCTGCTCACCGGGGAGGGCGGTCCGGCCCTGGGCGACTTGTCCGACCAGCCCGTCGAGGTGCCCCCGGCGCTGCGGTCGCTCACGGTACTGGCCGACGGATTCGACCGGAGCCTCGACCGGCGGCAGGCGCGGGAACTGCTCTCGCTGGCGGCGGAGGTCTGCGCGGAGGGCAGGCTCAGACTGGTGGGTACGGTCGGCGACGCCTCGTACGCGCGCGGGGCGGCCGGTGTGACGGTGGTAGACCTGGATCCGTGACGGATCATGGAGTAACCGAATTGCGGCGCAGACTGACCGAGTTCGCGGCGGCCCGCGACTGGGAGCAGTACCACACACCCAAGAATCTGGCGGCGGCGCTGAGTGTCGAGGCGTCGGAGCTGCTGGAGATCTTCCAGTGGCTGACCCCCGAGCAGTCGGCGCGGGTGATGGAGGATCCGGAGTCGGCCCACCGGGTGACCGACGAGGTGGCGGATGTGCTCGCGTATCTGCTCCAGTTCTGCGAGGCGTTGGACGTCGATCCGCTGGCGGCGCTCGCCGCCAAGATGGAGCGGAATGAGGTCCGCTTCCCGCCCAAGAGGCCCGTGGACGGCCCGCCTTCGGCCTGATCGTCACTCTGCGGAGTGACGGAGTTATGCACAACGGGTCTGCTGTCCACAGATTTCCGCAATGCTCTGGCCTTTCTGTCGCTGTTCCCTCACTCTGGGTAGTGGCGTGAGCGGGCAGGACAGCGGGAGGAATGGGGGCGGCGGATGAATGCGGAACGGCTCATCGGGGTGAGCCGCCATGCACTGGCGGGGAGTGCGGGCGCGCTGGACGTGATCGCGGAGGCATGGCAGGCACAGGCCCTCGCGCAGGCGATCGGCGGTCATCTCGTGTTGCGGGGGCCGCGGGAGCTGAGGGGGGAGGCGCGGCAGCTGGTCGAGGCGGGCGGGCGTGGCTGCGCGGTGTCGGACCCGCCCGCACTGGGCGTGGGTGGGATACGGGCGGCGCGGCTGGCAGGGGTGCCGGATATCGGTGCGGCGCTGGCCGCGCTCGGGGCGCTGCTGGGCGAGGTGGGGATCGCGCTGGTCGCGGTGGCGTGTGGCACGGACGAGGAGGCGTTGTACTGGCAGTGCATGGAGGCGATCGACGCGGCCGACGAGTCGAACGACCGGGTGGGCGGGATGCTGCACCGACTCGCCACCCGGGAGCAGGAGCGCGAGCGGGAACGGGAGAGAGACCGGGAGCGGGAGTGGGAGACCGGGGTGGGGTGGGAGTGGGAGCGGAGCGGCGGACTTCCCGAGGGCGTTCGAGGGCTCGGTGGTCCGGCGGACTCGCCGGTGGTGTGAATCGCCTCGGGGCGAAGGTGCAGGATGGATCCCATGGATCTTCGAATCTTCACCGAGCCCCAGCAAGGGGCGAGCTACGAGAAACTGCTGACCGTGGCCAAGGCCACCGAGGACCTGGGGTTCGACGCCTTCTTCAGAACCGGTACCTTAACTACCCATGGAGCTAATCGCCCTGGGGGACAGGGACCACGACATGGTCAGGGCAGTATCGTACGAGCGGCAGAGCCACAAGAGCGAACTGGACAGCCAGGCGTCGCCACGGATGCAGCGCGACAAGAGCGTCGCGTACATCAACTCCCAAGACAACTGGCGCCACGTCGACATCGACTACTCGGATGTCGGGCTCTCCGGGTACGACCCAAACGTCGTCAGGCCCGGGTTCGAGCGACTTATGGCGGACGCGCGCGCTCGGAAGTTCGACGTCGTAGTGATCTACATGCTGTCACGCCTGACGCGGCAGGGGGCCGCTGAAGCGCTGCGGATCCAGCAGGAGTTGGCGAAGTACGGTGTTGCGCTCGTCAGCACCCAGGAGCCGTTCATCAATACGAGCGACGACAACCCTTTCGGCGTGGCGTTCTTCGCTCTCATCGCCGGTCTGGCACATCAGGAGAGCAAGAACAAGAGCAAGTTCATCCGCGACGCGTTCGCGAAGCTTCGGACAAAGGGTAGCCACTCCAGCGGGCCAGTGCCCTTCGGATTCAAGGCCGAATCGGTGAGCGTCGACGGTCTGACCATCCGCGTTCTCTCTCCGGGCGAGGAAAGTGTTGAACCCATCGGCCCAAAGTCGACGCCTGCGGATGCGGTTCGGGAGCTGATTCGACAAGCCGAGGAAGGAGTCAAGACGCACGCCATCGCGCTTAAAATGACAAAGAGCGGGGTGCTGACGGCTTTGGGTTCTCTGGAGGAAAAGGAAGGGGCCGCCCGACGTGAGGCCGCTACCAAGTCTCGCAAGTCCGGAGAGGACGACAGGGCCGATTATGTGTGGTCTCCCACGGTCGTGAACCGAATCCTGCGAGACCCTCGGTTGGCCGGCTTCGCCATAGGCCCCCGTGACCCGAAGAGCCGTCACCGCACGATCCTCCGCGACGACGACGGCGAACCCGTCCGTCCCCACAAGGGTTTCATGACCGTTCACGACTGGTACAAGCTCCAGCAGGTGCTGGACGGACGTAAGCCGGAGCGTCGGACCGACCGGACAGGCGCTCAGACCCTTCTGGGGTCGTGGAACCTGCTGCTCTGCGGACCGTGCCGTTCGGGGCTAACCGTGGCACGCCACCCCGGCGCCTACAAGTGCAACCTCCAACGCGCCGTCAGAGACGTTCCCCGGCACGTGCTGAGTATCCAGATGGCAGCGGTCGACGCGATCGTGTCAGAACGGACGTGGGCCCGTCTTGGGGCGCTCGATCCGTCGAACCCGCAGGACGTCGAATGGCTTGCGGTTGCCGCGGAGCGCTTCGCTGTGCAAGGTACGGATCCGGAAGCGGCTGCGGAGCTGGTAGAGCAGGAGGCGCAGCTTGAGCACGTCCAGCAGAGCATCAGGGAGCTTTCCGAGGACCGCGGGGCCTACGTGGGGCCAACTGCGCGGAAGGCGTTCGCGGACACCATGGCCAAGTACGCCGCTCACGAGGAGCGATGCGACACACGTGTCCGCGAACTCACGGCCAAGGCGACCACGCAGGCGCGTCTGCCGGTGGACGAATGGTTCGCCAACTCGGAGGGGGACCCATTCGCCCCTAACGGGGTGTGGAACCGGTGGGACGTATCGGAGCGGCGATCGTTCCTGAGCCTCTTCGTGGACCACATCCTCGTCACCCCTGCCACGACGAAGAGGGGAAGTCACCGAGAGCGCGCTGAGGACCGGATCGAGATCGAGTGGGCTGCGCCCGCTAGCAATCACGAGACGCTCAAGTAACTAAACGATAACGATGCTCCCGTCGGCTTACCGGCCCGGCGGGGGCGTCGGCGGACGCTGGCCGCCACTCGTCGACCTCCACCTCCTCCCCCGCTGATGGTAGTTATCCACAGGTGCCTATGGATAACTACCATAGGTGAGGATTCACTCTCCAATGACTACGCACGGTCGCCAGATCGGCCGCACCTCGTTCAAAATGACAAACTAACCCCCTACTTCACTTCTCTCTAACGCGCGTTAAGGAGAAAGGAAAATATAGGGTTAGTTTGTCATTTTGAACGAGGTTCGTCGGAGGGGGAAGACGCGTCACATCCGCCGCGCGTCACCCACCCCACGTAACTAAGGTAGGGAGAAGACGATCTCATCGCTTCCCCCGCTGACGTCGCTCCCTGCCTCCGCGGAACTCTCCTCCCGCGTGGCAGGCGGGTTGAGCGACGTCAGATTCTTGTACGCGACGCGTCACAACTCCCGGCTACCCCCACATAACTAAGGGGCGGGGTGGACGAGCCCCTCATCGACGAAGGGGCGCCACCGTGACCGTGCCAGACCTGATCAGACCCTCCTGCCGCGACCCTGAGTGCGCTCAGGACGCCGTAGTCGGTCCCTGGTGCCCTGGGCACGCCATCGCGCGCTACCGGCGCCAGACGGTCCGACCCGCGGCCTACGCGCCGCCCTGCCCGGTCGACGGATGTGTCCGGCTGGCCCGGTACGGGCCGACGTGTTCGCGGCACCGAGGAACGATCAACCCATGAACTCACGGAGCGAGTGCGACGGTGGCCGGCGAATGGCGCGGCTCCTCGCTCGCCCCGTGCACGGTCCCGTAGCTCAGTCCGGATAGAGCGCCGCACTACGGATGCGGAGGGCGGGGGTTCGAGTCCTCCTGGGACCACGCAGCGAACTCCTGGCGTACGTACCCGCGCAGTCGCGTGGTCCACTGCTGGTCAGTGGCCTCCAGCGGGCCGCGCCCGGTGCCGTTCTCGATGTCGTACATCAGAAGCGCTTTCGCGCACGTAGTGGCGTCTTCTGCCACTGCCATGCTCGCGACGGCGTCCGTGGCTGCTGACCCTGTTCCAGGTGGCATCAGGGAGAGTCGATCCACGGCGGCCGCGCGACGCAGAAGGAACTCCCGCCGCCGTGCGAAGCCGTCCGTCTCGTCGACGAGAACTGACAGCTCCTGTACTTCGGCAAGCTCGTGTAAGAGGTCATCCATACGGCCCACTTTAGATCGGCTGTGAAGCATCTGTAGGCATCACAGAGGGCGTGGTCGGTGGCCTGTCCGGGCCGGAGCAACGCTGTCCGACGGCGGGACCCGGACAGTACATGCCGCAGTAGCTCAACTTGGTAGGGGCTCCGACGGGATATGGCGCAGCTTGGACAGCGCATCCGCTTTGGGAGCGGAGGGCCGCAGGTTCGAATCCTGCTATCCCGACCACACAGATCAGCCCCGCCACGGAGGAATGTTCCCGTGAGTGGGGCTGAGCACTTTCCGGGGCCGCCTACTTCGGCAGCTCCACCCGGAACAGGCCGCTGTCGTAGGCGATGATCCCGCCCTTCGCGCCGACGTCGAGGATGAGCGAGCCCGTGACGGACTGCCCCGGCTTGTACGTCGTGTCCAGATCCGGTCCGTCGACGGTCTCCAACGTAGTCGCGTCCTGCGAGGCCATGTCGTCGTTCTCCCACGTGGTGACGCCATACGCGGCGAAGTCGGCTGGCTTCGAGCCGATGTTCTTCAGCGTGAGTGTGAGAAGAACGTACTGGCCAAGCTCCGGCTCGTTGGTCGTGTCGACGTCCGCGGGCGTCACGTACCTGGCGCCCTTGACGGTCACCTGCATCGTGGTCGCCTTGGTCGGGTTCTCCCCGTACTCATCGGTCTCCACGACGTCGTACGTGCCCGTCTGACCGACTTTCAGCGGCGGTCCGGCAGAGGCGGAGGGTGATGGCTTCTCGGGCGCCTCAGCAGGCTCTACGGCCTTCTCTACGGCCGCTTCGGTAGCCACTGGTTTAGCCGCTTCCGGCTCTGACGAGCACCCCGTGACGAGCACGCTGACAGCGATGGCCGGCGCCGCGAAAAAGGCAGCACGGTGTACGAACGATCTCATGATCCCCCCTGATTCTTCAGCGGCCCCCTGCCGCGCAAGAGCCTCAGCGTAGGACACAAGCCCCGGTGGAGGTGGCGGAATGGCGTGGGACGGCAGTGCGCGACGTCAGCGCCTCCCGAAGAACTGGCCGACCATCCGACGGCGGATCATCCGTCGTGACGGTGGACTCTGCACGGCGCTCTACAGCGACGGCCGACGATGCGAGTTGCCCGGCACTGACGTGGACCACATCGTCCCCGGCGACGATCACAGGGACGTGAACCTCCAACTCCTGTGCGGCTGGCACCACACGCACAAGAGCAGCAGCGAGGGGGGCACAGCCGCAGCCCTGGCGCGGGTGAGCGTGCACCGCCCGAAGCCGATACACCCTGCGTTGGAGGACGAGTGACTCATGTTCCGGGTGCGCGAGTGGAGATCGTGGAGACGGACCACGAGCCCGGGTCGGCAGTCATCCCGACGAACGTTCGTGTGAACGGCGTTGACGTTGGTCTGCTGGCCCGGGTTCCGAAGATCCAGACGGGCGCAGACGAGGCGACCACTGTGACGCTCGTCCTGATCCCTTCCTCAGTCGAGGTCAAGGGGGACCACGTGCGCGAGGAGAACAAGGCCATCGGCTTTACGGCCGGCTAGCACCACAACCACACAAAGACATCCGCGGCTGATCCCCGCGGACAGGAGGGCCCTGACGTTCCAAGGCGTCGGGGCCCTTCGCCATTCCTTGGAGCAGACATGGCGTACGACTTGACGTGTGAGTACAAGCCCTGCGGTGTGGAGTTCAGCGCCCCGCGCAGGCGGAAGTACTGCAAGCCTCTGTGCGAAAGACGGGCGTACTCGAAGAAGCGTGCTGCTGACGGCCGACGTGCTGAGTACTACGCCCGTGTGAAAGACCGTATCGCGGAGGAGCGGAAGGCAAACCCGGGATGGAACAGCGTGGAGCGCACCTGTGTGATGTGCGGGTGCACATGGCGGACCGCACGTAGGGATGCCAAGTACTGCTCGAACGGGTGTAAGAGCGCGGCATATCGAGGTCAGGCTAAGCCTGCTCCCTCGCGCAGATCGCTTGCTCAGCGACGTACCAAGCGAGCAGCGCGAGGCACACGCGGAAGTGCCGTGTGGGCGGGCACCACGTGCATGCGCTGCGGAGTCCAGTATGTAGTGCGCATGCGCGGTGGTTCGGTGGCTTCTCACTGCTCCCGAGCGTGCTACGACCGCACCAAGGGTGACGTCAGGCGCGCCCGTGAGCGTGCGGTGGAGCGAGAGCCCATCTATCGAGCACGCGTGTTCCAGCGTGATGATTGGCGTTGTCATCTGTGTGGCGAAGCCATAGACCGATCATCTGTTGCACCTTCTCCGCTTGCGCCCACACTTGATCATGTGGTACCGATCGCCAAGGGTGGCGGACACACGATGGCCAACATCAGGGCAGCGCACTTCCTTTGCAACTCGTCGAAGAGTGATCAACTGGAGTGGTCGCCCGCCGCCTGATGATCATTACGCTGTACCCCAGGGGGGTAATCTCGGCCCCAAAGATCAGAAGACCGAAGAGGTGCTGGGCGTCGCGGTCTGTACGGGTCTGGGGACTTGGGGAACGGCGCCTCTGTGCGCCCGCTGGGCGGACGAACGCCGACCCCGTGGACTGATCCGACCCTTGATTCGGCAGGCGGGAGTATAGCGATCCGGTCTGAGGCGACACTAGAAAGTCCCAGGTCAGGGCTGGTTTTACCGTTACATGCCCGGTAGGATGGACCTCATGAACACACGAACCTGCGAGTGGTGCCCGGAGCATCTCGGAGCGAGGCACTCGCACCGGGCCCGCTTCTGCTCCACGCGCTGCCGTGTGGCGTCGCACCGAGCGGCGAAGAAGAACGCAGTGCCCCGTGAGCTGACGACCCGCGACAGGTGGATCCGACGCTCGTCCACGAAGGTCCCGCTGACGGTCGCCGGCACGGCAGCCAGCAGCACGGACCTGCGGACGTGGAGCATGCACCGGGACGCCACCGCTTCGACGGCCGGCGTCGGTCTGGGCTTCGTCCTGAGCGACGAGGACGACATCGTCTGTCTGGACCTGGATCACTGCTTGAACCCGCTCACGGGCCGCCTGGCGCCGTGGGCAGCGGCCATCGTGCGCGACGCGGGCACCACCTACGTAGAGGTGTCCCCGTCCGGCGACGGACTGCACATCTGGGGCCGCGCGACCGTCCGACAGGGACGACGCATCCGACGCCCCGACGGTACGGCCGTGGAGATCTACGGGACCGGCCGGTACATCGCAATGACGGGGCGCCGACATGGCTTGTCTCCGTCGATCCTCGCGGACCTCTCCGCGGTGGTTACCAACCTGACGGCTCGCTAGCCTCCGACATGGGCGGCAGGAGCCGTTCATACCTGGGAGGTCCCTGTGAAGCCGTCCATCGGACGAATCGTCCACTACGTCAGTTACGGCACGCCCGGTGGTGAGCACGCTTCTCAGTGCCGCGCTGCCATCGTCACGGAGGTAACTCCGCTCGAAGGCAACGACGTTGCACAAGCAGACATCGAGAGCTGTGACGAAGATCAACGCTGCCGCGTGAGCCTGGCCGTGCTGAACCCCACCGGGATGTTCTTCAACGCTGGAGTCTTCCAGTCGGAGTCCGCACGCAGTGGCGGTACTTGGCACTGGCCGGAGCGTGACTGATGGCCGGCCGTGGACCCGCACCCAAGGACCCATCGAAGCGCCGCAGACGCAACGCCACGGAGCCAGAGACGACCCTCACCCCTGACGACGAACTCCGCGGCCCCGACCTCCCTGGCGGTGTCCTGGGCATCGATGAGAAGACTGGCGAGATCATCGAGTGGCACCCGCGCACCGTTGCGTGGTGGGAGTCCTGGCGCACGTCGCCGATGGCTCAGACCTTCGTAGACACCGACTGGGACTTCCTTATCGACACTGCTCTGATGCACCACAAGATGTGGTCCGCGGGCCGATGGGACTTCGCGTCTGAAGTGCGCCTCAGGGCCGCCAAATTCGGCGCCACGCCGGAGGACAGGGCCCGGCTGAAGCTCAAGGTCGACGACCCGACGCCAACTCGTCAGGCGCCCGCACAGGCCCCCGGCACGGTCTCCGACATCAACTCCCGACGAGCGAGGCTGACCGGCTGACCGACGAGAGGGGGTGCCGATGCCGCACGTCACGGTACGCGCCCCCGGCCACGACCGCTCCCGCTCCCTCGGATGGCTGGCGGTCGCGTGGATGGAGTACTTCGTCGTCCACGGACCTGGCGACGTCCAGGGCGAGCCCGTCCGCCACGGCGACGAGTACACGGGCTTCGTCGTCGACTGCTACGCCCTGGACGACGACGAGGGCAAGCTCCTCTACGACTCCGCGTTCTTCTCCCGCCCGAAGGGCTGCGACAAGAGCGGACTTGGTGCCCGCATCGGACTCTTCGAGGCGCTCGGTCCCGCCCGCTTCGCCGGCTGGGCGGAGGGTGGAGAGGTCTACCGCGACCCGTGGGGCTTCGGCTTTGAGTACGTCTACGAGCCAGGCGAGCCCATGGGGCGGCCGGTCAAGGTCCCCTACCTCCGCATCATGGCGACGGAGGAGGGACAGACCGGCAACGTCTACGACACCATCTACTTCAACCTGACCGACGAGGCGTCGCCTCTGTCGGCCATTCCGGGCATCGACCCGGGCCTGACGAAGATCAACCTTCCGCAGGGCGGGGAGGTCACACCGTCTACCGCCTCGTCGTCGTCGAAGGACGGCGGTAAAGAGACCTTCGTCGTGTTCGACGAGACCCACCTCTACAACACTCCCGAGCTGCGGCGCATGTATGCGACCGTCACCCGGAACCTACGCAAGCGTAAGAAGGGCGCCGGCACGTGGTACTTGGAGACCACGACGATGTTCGCCCCTGGGCAGGACTCGGTGGCTGAGCGGACCTACGAGGAAGCCGAAGCGATCCGCGAGGGTCGCAAGAAGCGCGGCCGATCACGACTCCTGTACGACCACCGGTACGGCGTCTGCAAGGACCTGAAGAACGAGGACCTTCTCCGCGCCGCCCTCCGTGACGCCTACAGCGACGCGATGGAGTGGATCGACGAGGACAGCCTCGTCGACGACTTCTACGACCTCCGCAACGACGCTGCGGACGGCAAACGTTACTTCCTCAACTCTCAGCAGAGCAGCTCTGATGCGTGGATGGATTCCGACGCCTGGCGGCTCTGCCGACGAGACGAGGAGATCGACTCCGGTGATCTGATCACACTAGGCTTCGACGGATCCATTCGCGACGACGCCACGGCCCTCGTTGCCTGTCGCGTGACGGACGGCCACCTACAGCTCCTCGGAGTGTGGGAGCGGCCCGAGGGCCCCGAGGGCGACGGCTGGCAGGTCGACCGAGAGGCCGTCGACTCCGCAGTGGCCCGCGCCTTCGAGCGCTACGACGTCGCCGGCTTCTACTGCGACCCGCCGCACTGGCAGGACTACGTAGATGCCTGGACCCGCGACCACGGCGAGGCACTCCAGGTACGCGCCACACAGGCCCGTCCGATGGAGTGGTGGACCAACCGACCGACGGCCATGGAGCAGGCGCTCAATCGCTTCGTGGAGGCCGTGGAGGATCAGGGCCTCACGTGGTGTGGGACGGACCGGGTCGACGACGCTGAAAGCGATCACGCCCGCAAGGGCGCTGCCCTCTCCAGACACGTGCTGAACGCCAAGCGTCGGCCGATGGGCCGTAACCGGCTGGGCATCGGCAAGGAGCACCCGAAGTCCCCGAAGAAGATCGACGCTGCCATGGCCGCGACCCTCGCGTATGAGGCCCGTGCCGACGCCGTTGCCGCAGGAATCACGAAGCGCAAGAAGCGCTCGTCCCGACTCGTTGCCTTCTAAGGAGGTCCGCTAGTGCCTATTGATGCGACGCAGGTGGAGTCTCCCGGATGGTGGCTTCAGCGGCTGGGGAAGAAGCTGCTGGACGAGCGCCAGGACAGCATTGACGAGGACGGTGAGACCGAGCCCGGCCTTGACACCCTGCGCAAGTACGCAGAGGGCAAGGTCCCACTTCCGTCCGTACCGGGCCTTGACCCGCGCGAAGTGGCGGAGTGGATGAAGGATGCGCGAACCAACTGGGTGTCCCTCGTCCTTGACTCGCCGGTGGAACGTCTCGGAGTCGAAGGGTTCCGCTTTGGCAGCAGCGGAGGCGAGCGAGCCAAGGCAGACGAGGATGCTCAACGCATCTGGCGCGAGAACCACATGAAGGCCGACTCTGGTCTTGTCCACTATGGCGCCGCCGCGCAGCGAAGAGCTTTCGTCCTGGTAGAGCGTGGCGATAACGGCCGTCCTCAGCTCACCCACGAGACGCCCCGCCAGGTGGCTGTTGAGCATGCTCAGGGTAACCGGCGCGAGTTGGCTGCCGGCCTCAAGATGTGGCGAGACGACTGGACCGGCAACACCCGAGCGAAGCTCTGGCTACCGGGCAGTGAACACGACTTCGTGACCAAGACTGACGCCCCGACCTTCGGCGGACGGTCCGCGTCGCTTAAGGCGTGGGATGCCTTCCAGCTTCCGAACGCGACCGATGGGGAGAGCGTAAACAGTCTGGGTGTCGTCCCGCTCGTCCCCTTCATCAACAGGCGTCAGCGGAGTCTTGCAGGCTTTGCGGAGCACGAGGACGTACTTCGTATCCAGAACCGCATCAACCTGTCACTGATCATGCTGATTGGGGCGATGAAGTACGGTGCATTCAGACAGCGTTGGGCCGCAGGTCTGGAGGTCGACGAGGACCCTGTCACCGGGGCGAAGATCCAGCCGTTTCAGTTGGATATCCGAAAGCTGTGGACGACCGACAACCCCGAAGTGAAGTTCGGGGAGTTCAGCGCGACGGACCTCATTCCCTACGTACGGTCGGTGGAGTCCGCGGTACAGGACCTGGCCGCCATCTCCCGAACGCCTCCGCACTACATCATCGGAGCCGTGGTCAACGTCTCCGGCGACGCTCTGAAGGCCGCGGAGACTGGTCTCGTTGCGAAGGTGGAAGATCGTCAGGACGAGCTGGGTGAGGGCTGGGAGGGTGTCATGCGGCTTGCCTTCCGTGTCCTCGGAGACACGAAGAAGGCCGAAGCATGGGACCTGGAAACCGTGTGGCGCGATCCCGAGTCCCGCACTGTTTCCGAGCTGGCCGACGCTGCTGTGAAGAAGCAGGCGGCTGGCGTACCGTGGCGTCAGCGCATGGAGGATATGGGGTACACCCCGTCGCAGATCTCCCGAATGGAGATCGACCGTGCGGCCGATGCCCTCAACGCCACGCCCGACGCCGAGCAACCGCAGCCCACGCAGCTTCAGCCCCGTGACACCCGGACCGTGATTGGACGGAGCGCGGATGACCCTGTCGCGGCTTGACCGGCAGTACGGAACGGCCGTTGGCGCAGTGTGGACGAGCGTCCTCGGGCGCACGAGCCGGGCGTGGACCGGACTCGGATCCTGGCGCGGCTCCGACGTGCGGCGCTTCCAGCGCACTGCGCTCCCTGTGATTCTTGCCGGTGAGCGCAAGGTGGCGGCGCTCACGGCGACGTACCTGGAGCAGCTCTACGCGGAGGTGGACGCCCGCCGACCGCGGGTCGATCTGGACTTCGACAGGGTCACCGGGCGGGCGCTGCGTGACGTCGATCCGGCGACTGTGTACGAGAGGCCGTTCAAAGAGGTGTGGGCCGCGCTGGACCGTGGCGTCTCGTTCGACGTCGCTCTGAAGCAGGGCGGGCACCGGCTGGAGACGATCGCCAAGACGGATCTTCAGCTAGCCAAGACGCACACCGTGCGCGAGGTGGGCGATGAGATGCCTCGCTTCGCATACACCGTGCGCGAGTTGCAGGGCGAATACGACTGCGCCCTTTGCATGATTGCGTCGACACAGCGATACCTGAAGCGGGGCCTGGCGCCGATCCACCCGGGCTGTGACTGCCTGGTGAAGCTCGTGACCGCAGATGAGGACCCGGGCCAGGTCATCGACGAAGACAAGTTGGAGCGCATTCACGATCTTGTGGAAGAGGCGCTGGGCAAGAGCGACCGCGGAGGCCGTGCGGTCGACTACCGAAAGATCATCATCGCCAACGACCATGGGGAACTGGGCCCGGTCCTCGGCTATGCGGGGCAGCGCTTCACCGGCCCTGACGACATCAACCTTCCGACCTGACGCCCGCCACGGGCCGACGACTCCCGACAGGGGAAACACAACATGCCTCGTCGCACTCTCGCGCGCCGCAACCTCCTGACCTTCTCCGCGCAGCCCTGGGCCCTCCACGAGGACGACCCGGGCGCCGGCGGGGGAGGCGGTGGCGGTGCTGCTGCTGTCAACGAGCACGGCTACCCGGACAACACTCCGACGGCCGACATGACGCCCGAGCATCAGGTGGCGTACTGGAAGCACCACGCCCGCAAGCACGAGGCGGCGTCGAAGTCCGGCCCCGACGCTGCGGAGCTGGAGCGGCTGCGCGCTGCCGACGAGGAGCTGAAGAAGCGCCAGGCGGCGGAGCTGACGGAGAACGAGCGCATCACCGCAGAGAAGACGACTGCGGAGCAGGCGGCAGCTACCGCCCGTGCGGAGGCTGACGCCGCTGTGCGCAAGGCGCTGCTCCTCGAAGTCGCCATGTCGAAGGCGCTCACCTCCGCGCAGGCCGCGCGACTCCAGGGATCCACGAAGGAGGAACTGGAGGCGGACGCGGACGAACTGCTCGCGACGTTCGCCCCTGCGGTTCCTGCCTCCGCACCTCGCGCGGGCGGCGCCCGCGGCTCCGACGTCAACGGCGCCACGTCGGTCAGCTCCGGTGCGGAGCGCTACCGGCAGAAGCACAACAAGACCTGACCATTCCCTCTTGGAGGACACATGGATCTCAGCCTGAAGACTGAGAGCTTCACGCAGGACCGTCGCGACTGGCTGGGGTCCGCCCACGGCACCGACGCGCCTGTCAGCGCCACCCTGGACGTCAGCAAGTTCACCGCCGGCACCCACTACCCGGACGGCTACATCAAGAGCGGCGTACCGCTGGGAAAGATCACCGCGACCGGGCTCTACGGCCCTTACGACGACGCTGCGAGTGATGGCAGGCAGGCCCTCGTTGGCTTCCTCTTCACCGCGCAGGACGTCAACGCCCGGCGCGTGGCTTCGACGAAGGTCGTCGGCTCGATGCTCGTCCACTGCTTCATCCGTGAGGCGAAGCTCCCCATCTCCGTCGACGCTGCCGGGAAGACCGACGTCGCCGGCCGCATCATCTTCGTCTGAGAGGCCCTGACACATGCAGCTTTTCACTGAGTACGCGACCCCCGCGGAGCTGACGGGGTACGCCCGTGCGGCTCTCCGGGATCGCGAAGAGAACCAGTTCAGCCTGAACGCCTGGCTCCCGAACGACACCGTGAACGATCTCAGCTACCGCTTCAACCGGGGCGGCGGCGGCCTCGTGGAGGCGGCTGTCTACCGGGCGTACGACGCTGAGTCGGACATCGGATCCCGGGCCGGCGCCGCGCGGGTGAGCGGCGAACTGCCGCCCATCAGCCGGAAGATGCCGGTCGGTGAGTACGAGCAGATCCGCATGCGGAATGTGGACACGCAGGCCGCAGAGATCCGCGACGCCATGGAGGCTGACTCCATCAAGCTCGTGTCTGCCATCGCGGCTCGAACCGAGCTGGCTCGCGGTGACGCCATCTTCAATGCGTCGGTGACCATCGCGGAGAACAACGTCTCCGCCGGAGTCGACTTCGGCCGTAAGGCGAGCCACTCCGTCACGGCTGCGATCCCATTCAGCTCCACGGAGACGTCGCTCGCCTACGACTACTTCCAGGCGTGGCTGGACGTCTATACCGACACGAACGGCGAACTCCCCGCCGCGACGCTGATGTCCCGGAAGATCTACAACTTCCTGCGGCGCAACAAGCAGATCCGGGAACTCGCCTACCGTGGTTCGTCGACGGCTCCGACCGTCCTCACCCGCGACGACCTGAACAACATCCTGGGTGACTTCGACATCCCGCCGGTTGTCATCTACGACGCGAAGGTCTCCGTCGGCGGTGCCGCCACCCGTGTTACCCCCGAGGACAAGCTTGCGCTCATGCCTGCTCAGGGTGAGGCGCTGGGGCGGACGCTGTGGGGTGTCCCGGTGGAGGCTAACGACCCGCGGTACGGCCTGGCCGGCGATGGCGCAGGTGTGGCGGTTGGGGGCTACAAGAGCGAGGACCCCCAGACCGTGTGGACCCGCGCGACGGCGATCGTCCTTCCGGTGGCTGCGGCTCCCGACCTGACGTTCGTGGCCGACGTCCTCTGATCAGAAACGCGAGGCACTAGCACATGGCAACCCTGAAAGCCACCGTCCATGTGACGGACGAGAGCGGGAGCGCCCACGTGTTCGGCCCCGCGGACGAGGTCCCGGAGTGGGCACAGTCGCTCATCACCAACCCGAAGGCGTGGGCGGAGGCGCCGACGAGCGCAAGTCGACTTGCAGACCCAGCCCCGAAGGCGCCCGCCAACCGGGCCACGTCCCGACGGAAGGCGGGCGGTGGTGGGACTTCTCAGTAAGCCGCAGCTAGAATCGCTGACGGGCCGCATTTACACCGCCGACGAGTTCGACGTCATCGACCTGATGACCACCGACACCATCCGCGGGGAGGTGGGGGACCGGGTCTCGGATCCCCCACAGCCGGGCATCGCATCTCTCGCCCTGACCGTCGCCGCCCGGGTTCTGGTGAACGTCACCGGGGTCAGCTCCGAGCAAGCGGGCGGGATGCTGATCTCGTACTTCGCTGGCCAGATCGGACGGGCCATGTCCGACGATGAGCGACGCCGACTGCGACGAGCGGTCGGCCTGGCGTCCGGTGCGGGCATGCTCGACATTGGACCCGATGATACGGACAGTCGCCCCGTGTCTGTCTGGCGGCCGATATGAGCCTGATTAGATCCCTCATGTCGGAGACGTGGTACATCGAGCGCGTGGGGGAGCGGGTACGCGACTCCACGGGGTCGTGGGTGCCCGGCCCGCGCGTGCGCATCCCTGTCGACAACTGCGCGGTCATGAGCCCGTACGCCGTCACGGTGGGATCATCCTCGGAGGATCACAACGCGAGCGAGACCGTAACGACGAGGCGCGTCTTCGTGGCCCCGATCGGCACCGACGTCCGCTCTTCCGACCGCATCGTCAGCGTCGACGGTAAGGAGACGTGGGAGGTCATCGGGCGTCCGCTCGTGCTGCCTCTGACGTCCCTGCGTCGCGTGGAGGCGTCGGTGAAGGAGGTGACCGGCTGATGGCGTACCGATCCAAGATCACAGGTAAGTACATGGGCATGGGGCGTCTCCTCAGCGGCGGAAAGCTTCAGCGACCGTGCATCGTCGCCGCTGATAGGTTCGCCGAGATCGCCCGGTCTCGCTCGCCCGTCGGCCAGCCCGGACAGGACGACCACGCGGGGCTGTACCGCTCATCGTTTGTGGTGACCCCGCACGTCAAGAACGTCCCCTTCCGAGGAAAGCCGATACTTCGCACCGGGGCGCGCGTGGTGAACACCGCCCCGCACGCTGGCATTGTGGAGTACGGGAACTCGCGGACCCCCAGGTACTCCGTGTTCCACACGACAGTGGACGTCATGAAGGCGCAGGCGGCGTTCAATGGCTGACATCGAAACTGTGCTGGCCCCGTGGCTGGAGGCCAGGCATGGGGTGTTCTCAGCGGCCGAGACGCCTGATGATCTGGAGCGGCAATTGCCCGTGATCCGCGTGGAGCGGATCGGCGGAGCGGACGAGAGGTTCTCTCAGCATCCTCGCGTAGCCGTCGACGTCTTCGCGGCCACGGCCGACGAGGCGCGCACGCTGTCGGGCAGCGTGAGGGACTCTCTCCTCTTTCTCTCCGGTCCCGTACCAGGAGCCATCATCCGCAGTGTGCGGTGTGACTCCGGTCCGTCGCGCCTGCCGTGTGCCAACGAGGCGATCCACCGACGTGGCGCCATGTACACCGTGAGCCTCCGGGCTGCATAAACCAAACTGACCCCACGCCGAACTCCTTCGGGAATTCGGCCTTTCGTATGCCCTGGAGGAATCATGGCGGATACCCGCAATGCCGATCTGACGTTCGGCGCAACTGACTACCTCGTCTACGCGGCGCCCCTCAACACGGTGAGCCCCACCGACTTCACGGACCCCACTGCCGCGTGGGTGAACCTTGGCTGGATTACGGCTGAGGGCGGTCTCTTCAAGCGCGAGGACGAGACCAAGGACGTTGAAGCGGCGGGCTCTCTGGAGCCCATTCGGACGATGATGACGAAGAGCGTGAAGAGCGCTCAGGTCACCTTCCTGGAGGGCCTGAACCCGTTCGTAAGAGCCCTCTACGACAATGTCCCGCTGGAGTCCCTGGAGCCGACGGTTGACGTCGCCTCCTATGATCTCCCGGATAAGCCGGCGGACCTCCGGTACGCATTCATCTTCGACACCACGGACGGCTCGAAGAGGATGCGGCTCTACATGCCGAACGGCCTTGTCACCGAACGAGGCGATGAGCAGCCGCAGACAGCCGACGTCATGCCGGTGCAGATGACGTTCAAGTTCTTCAAGGGCGCGACCTCTGCGGCCGTGAAGCGCAGCATCAAGTATGGCGGCATCGACGTCTCGGAATTCTTCCCCGACGCGGGCTGACCTAATTCCGCATTCCATCGACGCCCTGTACCGCGTGGGTCCGGGGCGTCGCTTTCTTATGCTCGACGACCCGCGCACTCACTGACTTAGGAGACCCGAGGGCATGACTGAGACCACTCCCGCTGCGGACCAGGAGAACGAGGCCACCGAGACGCATACCATGGCCTCCCTCGTTGGCATTGACCTGCGGGTAAAGCCGATCGGCCAGTGGCGACCGTCCCACCTGCGAGCCCTGCGACATGCGGATTTCGATACGTGGGCGGCGGGTGCGCTGCACGAGGACGACGTGGAGACATTCATCGAGCTGGACGCCACCTTTGACGAGATCGGTGAATTCACTTCCGCAGCCATGGAGTCTGCTGGGGAGGCCCCGGGAAAGTCTGGTGGACGCTCCACGTCACGGAAGTCTACGCGGAAGCGCTAGAGGCAGACCTTGCGTTCCGGGGGATCGATCTACTCGACCTATACCGAGGGAAATTGTCTATCAGGAGATTGCGAATCCTGATAGAAAACCTCCCCCCAGAATCAGCGACCAAAACCGCCCTGCGAAACGATATACCGGCTGACGCTCAACAGGCAGCCGGGGACGGGCATAGGGCTGATCTGGCTGCGTGGAGTGGTGTCGAGATGCTTCTAGCCAGCATCAAGGACGAGTTGGTTCTCAGTCGCGCCGTCGCCATTGCAGCCACGGGCGCGAAACCGCCTGAATTCAAGCCAACTCCGAGGCCCGGAGTGCCACACGCGTCCAGCTCCCGACGGGGGATGACGGACGCGCAGCGCCGCGCGCTCGATCCGCGGCTGAGAAATCAGACGCAGGAGGCGTAAATGGCGGACCTGGATATCGTCGCGACAGTCGGTGTCGACGTCGTACCGCTGATCCCGAATTTTTACACCAAGCTGAAGTCCATCGTGCTCCCGGTTGCCGACCGTGTCGGTAAAGAGGCTGGGGAGCGGATGGGAAAGGCGATCAGCGACAACATTGTCATCTCTATCCCGGAGGCCATCGTCAAGGGTGGTCAGGCGGGTGTGCGCGCGGCTGGACGACAGGGTGACAACGCTGGTGGCGCGTTTGCGAACAGTCTGCGGCGGAAACTTCAGGCCGCATTCCGGGCCATGCCCAAGCTGGACGTGGGGCTGAGCGATACCGGCGTAGATGCCGAACTGGCACGCATCCGGGCCAAGTTGGAGACCCTCTCCAACAAGAGGATCGGAATTAACGTCTCTGCACAGGACGCGGAAGCGGAGATCACACGGCTGGAGGTCAAGCTCAGGGAACTGGGAGCGCAACACCCCAACGTCGCTGTTCGTGCTGACACTGTCACCGCTCGCGCAGCACTGGCGGAAATTAGGGCGGAGATTGCTGCGGTGGGCGGTCGAAAGACCGTCGCCGTGGAGGTAGACGGCGGATTTGGTGCCAAGCTGCGCGCCATCGTGGCGGAGGCTCAGGCGTCGATCCCAGACATCAACGTAGACGCTGACACGTCGCCCGCGCGCCGTGAAGTGCAGGAGATCCGCGGCGAATTGGTGGACTTGGCGGATGCTCGCGTCGGCATTGACATCGACGCAGGTGAAGCTCTGGCGAAGATTAATCACCTGCAAGAGCGCCTCGCGGTCCTCTCGCTGAAAAACATCGACATCGACGTCCGTGTCGACGCTGCCGCAGCAGCCGCACAGCTTGCGGCCCTCCAGCGCATGGCGGATGACACCAAGGTCTTCCGTATCAAGGCCGTTGCGGACACAAGCCAGGCGACGAACGCACTGCTTCACCTGGCGATTCAGGCTGCGGTTCTGACGGCAATACCTATCGGACCGGTGCTGGCCGCAGGTCTTGGCGCTGTTGCCGCAATGACAGTGTCTGCGGCGGCTGGTGTGGGTTCCCTGGTTCTGGTCGCTGTGCCAGCTATCAAAAACATTGCCGACGCGATGAAGGCCAAGACGGCCGCTGAGGATGACGCTAACCGGTCCACCGAGGACGGCGCGCGGACGGCTGTACAGGCCGCACAACGTGCACTCCAGATGGCTGGGGCACAGGCGTCGTTGGCCTCCGCCCATCGCAACGCTGCCCGCTCTGTAGAGCAGGCCAATCGCAGTGTGGAACATGCGGAACGGTCCGTAGCGGACGCTGTGGACCGTGCTGCCGATCAGCGAACGCAGGCCGCTGAAACCATCAAGCGAGCACAGCAGTCTCTCGCGGACTCACACCGCACCGTCACACGGGCAGAGGAAGCCCTAGCGGACTCCCACCGAGGTGTGGAGCGGGCACAGGAGTCTCTCACCGACGCCAACCGGGCCGCACTTCAGGCCCAGTTGGGTCTGATTGACGCTCGTGCGGAAGCTGCACGGCAGTTGAGGGATCTTGAAGACCAGCTCGCTGGCGGAGCGCTGGATCAGCGGGAGGCCACACTCCGCGTCACTGAGGCGCAGATGGAACTTCACCGAGTCCTCAACGATCCGCGGTCATCGGATCTTCAGATTGAGCGAGCCCAACTCGCTGCCGACAAGGCGGAGCAGTCCTCTAAGGAGCAGCAGAAGAGTTACGAGGATCTCCAGAAGTCGGCCGCTGCTCAGCAGACGGCGGGAGTGGAGGGCTCGGACGCTGTCAGGGCCGCTCAGCAGCGCCTGGCCGATGCACAGAAGAACGTTCGCGACCGTACGGAGGCTGTGGGCGACGCTCAGCGGGAAGTCCAGGAACGCGTCCTGGCGGTGGCGGACGCGCAGCATTCCGTACTGGAGCGCGCTCGCGACGTCGCTGACGCTCAGCAGAAGGCCGCTCGCACTCAGCGGGATGCCGCCCGAAGTGTTGTAGAGGCCCAACGGGGCCTGGCTGACGCGGTAGAGAATGCGGCCAACGCGCAGGTGTCCGCCGCCGAATCCATCGCGGCGGCTGAGCGTGGTGTGGAGTCAGCACGGCTCTCCAGTATCGACACTACGTCGAAGTCGATCAGCAAGCAGGATGAGTACCGAAAGGCTCTCGCGAAACTTTCCCCGGAAGCGCGAGATTTGTACGACGCGTTCGCTGGCCCCAGGGGTCTGAAGGACGCATTCCTGGATTGGTCGGCTGAGCTTCAGCCGGAAGTGCTTCCGCTTTTTACCCGCGGAGTGGACAGCGCAAAGCGATCTCTTCCTGGTCTGACTCCCCTTGTGGAGGGTGCCGCGCGCGGTATCGATACGCTGATGAACAAGTCGTCAGCCCAGATGAAGACGCCTTTTTGGGTATCCTTCAAGAAGGATTTGGCGGAATCCGTACAGCCTGCCGTAGAAGGATTCGGTGTAGCTTTCGGAAACACCATCCAGGGCATTGCCGGGATTATCGACGCCTTCCTCCCGCACATGGACGGAATCGCCCGTCACTCTGATCGCATCACGGGTCGATTTGCGAAATGGGGGACTAGCCTAAAAGGTAGTCCGGATTTCGAAAAATTCTTGGCGTATGTGAAGGATGCGAGTCCCGGTCTCGCGGAATTCCTGGGTGACATTTTGGGCGCGGCTTTGGATACGTCCAAAGCTCTGGCCCCTTTGTCGGAGGCTTTGTTCGTCGTTGTCGGTCCGCTATTCGAGACGATCTCGTGGTTGTCGACGAATGCTCCTGGATTTGTGCAAGTTCTCTGGGGAATCTACTTCGCTCAGAAAGCGATCGGTCTTGGTATGGCCTTGTTCGCTGGGGCGATGGCCGTATATCAAATTGGCGTCGCGGGCGCGACACTGGTGACGTCCGGATGGGCCGTGGCCATCAACGCGACGGGGATTGTTCCAGTTATTCGGGCTATCGTCCTTGTTGTCGCCCTGCTGGTCGCCGGACTTGTCTACGCCTACAACAACTGGGACGGGTTCCGGGAGGCGGTGGATACGTCGGCTGGAGCTATCAAGAAGGCCGCAGTATGGATTTGGGATAACGGACTTAAACCAGCCCTGGAGGGCATCTGGACGGCTCTAAAGGCTGCTGGCGATTTGGCGGTGTGGCTGTGGGACAAGGCGCTCAGGCCGAGTTTCGAGTTCATCGGGAAGGCCGCTCAGATCCTGTTCACGATCCTGGTAGTGGCAGTACTAACACCCATCTACCTAGCATTTAAGGCGGCCGGTGCAGTCGGAAAGTGGCTGTGGGAAAAAGTGCTCAGCCCAGTCTTCGGATGGATCGGAGACAAGGCAAAATGGCTGTACGACAAGGCTATCAAACCCGCAATGAGGTGGTCCGGGGACCGATTCCGGGAGCTGGGCACGGTCCTCAAATGGGTGTGGGATAACGTGATTTCCCGAGCGCTCGGATGGATTGGCGACAAGGCGGGATGGTTGTACGACAAAGCCATCAAGCCGGCGTTTGAAAAGATCAAGAGTGCCGTTAGATCGGTATCCGAGTCTTTTAATTCCGGCAAGGATTCCATCAAAAAAGCGTGGGACAAGATCGAGGGCATCGCGAAGAAGCCCGTAAAATTTGTCATCGACCACGTGTATAACAAGGCAATTGTCCCGCTGTGGAATGCTGTCTCGAAGGTTACGGGAACCGACCCGTTGAAGCCGTTGGACATTGACGGATACCTCACTGGCGGCATCATGTCCGGATATTCGCCGGGACGTGACGATCGTATCATTGCCGTCGGTGGTGGAGAGGCAGTGATGCGCCCGGAGTGGACGCGAGCCGTGGGCGCTGACCGCATCAACGCCTGGAATGCAGCGGCCCGGGCGGGCGGCGTTAGCGGAGTACAGAACGCTATCTCTGCTGGAATGCCTGCATTCGCCAGCGGGGGGATCGTCGGATGGCTGAAGGATAAGACAAACGCGGTCGGAGAGTTCATGTCCGGAGCTGCAGACTTCCTCAACCCGACGAAGGTATTTGACAAGGCGACTGGTTTTGTGAAGGGTCAGCTTAAGGGGATCTCGGAAAACCCGTGGGCCCGAGAGATGGCCAAGCTCCCTGTCAAGATGCTCTCCGACATGAAGGACAACGCTCTCTCCCTCATCGGATTTGGTGGGGGCGCCGGCGGTGGCTCATGGATCAAGCCCGTCGACGCTGCCTTTGGAACTCCTTTCGGCAAGTCCGGATCGATGTGGAGCAGTGGCAAACACACTGGCCTCGACTTCCCCGCAGCCGTTGGCACGGCAATCAAGGCGGTGGCCGCTGGCAAGGTGTCGATGGCGCAGGGAGGTGGACCGTACGGCAACCACGTGATGATCAATCACGGCGGGGGCGTCGCATCCCTCTACGCGCACATGTCCAAGATCCTGACGAAGGTCGGCGCCGCTGTCTCGCAGGGGCAGACCATCGGCCAGGTGGGTGCAACAGGCAACACCACTGGCCCGCACCTCCACTTGGAGGCGAGGGTCAATGGCAACCCGGTGGACCCGACGGGCTTCATCAACGGCGGTTCGACGTCGTACAAGCCGTCGGCCGGTGTTGGCCAGTGGCGGGGCATCGTACAGCAGGCTCTCTCTCAGGTTGGCCAGCCGAAGAGCTACACGGACACCACACTCCGACGAATGCAGCAGGAGTCCGGGGGTAACCCGAACGCAGTCAACAAGTGGGATGTCAACTGGCTGAACGGTCACCCGTCGGTGGGCCTCATGCAGGTCATCCGGCCCACCTTCGAAGCCTTCGCCGGCAAGTACAAGAACACCGGGCCGAAGCAGTACGGGGTGTCGACGAATCCGATGGCGAACATCTACTCGTCGATGCGGTACGCGCTCAAGCAGTACGGCTCCCTCCCTGCCGCGTACAACCGTCCTGGCGGTTACGCCTCCGGCGGATTCCCCGCACTGGGGGAGATGGCGTGGGTGGGCGAGAACGGCCCCGAACTGGTTCGTTTCCTTCATCCCGCTCAGGTCTACTCCTCCACGGAGTCGGCCTCCATGGCGCGCACACAGACCGCCAGTGTGCGCGACATCTCCGCGTCGCGGAACGGTGGAGGTGCGCATCTTCACGCCGACGTGCGCGTGTACGTCGGTGACCGTGAAATCACGGACATCGTCCGAACGGAACTCGATATCCACGATATGGCGCTGGCTGGCGGACTCACCACTGGAGGGCGATAACCAATGAGCGACGACGAGTACGAGGGTCCCGTATATCACGCGGGGGATCCTGTGGACCCTCCCGATACGCCCTCCCCGATAGGCGGTGGGCCGGCCGAAGGTGCCAACGGTGGGGTCGGTGACGGCGATGGAACCGGCGACAGTGGGGGTGTCAACGAATGAGCGTCGCCTCTAACTTGCTGCCCGCCAACACGGCCTCGATGGAAACGGACATCAGCGGGTGGACTGCGGGAGCAAACACAACGCTCTCATGGGCCACCCGGTTCTACGCAGGCGCCCGCAGCCTTGGCCTGACCGCCACGGCTGCGGGCGCCGTGCGCGCTACAACGGTAGCCCGTGTGCCAGTGATCGCAGGCACGGTATACATGGCGTACGCCTACTTCGTGAATGTGGTAGCGGCTGCGGGACGAACCGCGATGGTGACGGTTGACTGGTATGCGGCCGTCACTGGCGGTACGGCCCTCTCCAGCTCAGTCAGCAATTTGGGCCCGCTCCCGAACAGCACGCTGTGGCTGACTCCTGCTCCGCTGTTCATCACCTCAGCACCTGCTGGGGCAGCGTACGCGTCCGTCACGGTGACTGTCACTGGACTCACTGCGGGGGCGACGGTGTGCACTGACGTCGTGTCATTTGGTCCGCCCGCACTGATCGACAGCAACCTTCTGCCATATGCCACGCAGTCAGTGGAGGTGGACATCAGTGGGTGGCAGAGCCAAGCCAATTGCACACTGGCACATTCTTCCGCTGACAAGGTGGAGGGTTGGATGTCCATACAGATGACTGCTACAGCGCCGGGGGATGTGCAGGCTCGAACTGTGTCACCAGTCGCGGTGACGCCAGGTGTCGAGTACTTCTCGTTCGCCTACGTGAAGGCCCCTGCCCCCGGGCTCAGCTATCGTGCAGAGATCTGGTGGTACACCGATGCGGGAACGGTGATCAGCGGAGCGGAGGCGTCTCAACCCTGGACTCCAGTAGCGTCGACGTGGCATCGCTGTTCCGTCCTCGGAACGGCGCCACCGGGTTCGGCTTCCGCTCGTGTTGTTCTCCGTCCGCAGGCATCAGTAGCAGGTCAGGTGTGGCTGGTTGACCAGGTTCTCCTGCGGGCGGCGCCGCTTCTTCCAGGCAACATGCTGAGCTACAGCGCGCAGGGTTTCGAGACCACCGCGGATGACTGGATGGTGGAGCAGGGATGCACGATCGCTCGTGACACGACGGCGTGGTGGGCTGGTGGGACCTCGCTGGCGGTTACTGCGGATGGATCCTCGGATCCCACACTGATGGTGGTGACTGGCATACCCGTCACACCGCGTCAAGTTTACGCTATGCGGCCGTATGTTTACCACCCGGCGGGCGCCGGCCAACGTCGGGTGGAGGTGATCCTCCGGTGGTACACGGCTGACGGCACGTTGATCACGGCCAACGGCGCGTTGTGGACGATCACCTCCGGAGCAGGCTGGAGAAACGGGATGGTGGCTAGCGGTGTTGCCCCCTCCAACGCTGCCACGCTCCGCGTCGGGTTCCGGTTCCTGGAGGCGGTGGTTGGAACTCTGTTTCGTATCGACGAGGTCAGTGTGCACGAGGGCGGCTTTGCCGTGGTGGCTGACCCCATTGCCGGACAGTACGCCTACCGGCTCACGGTGCAGGGTCTGACGATGCTGGGGCACGCCTATTGGAGCCTGTGGCGGATGCTGTCTTCGGACGGATCCATGATGCCTATCCGCACATCAACTGGCGACACCAGCGAGAATCTCATCACTGGTGATCTGGCGGTAGTGGAGGACTACGAGGCGCCACTTGGGGTTCCTGTCCAGTACTACCTGAAGACCTGGGTGGGAGGCGGCAGTACCAGCTACGTATCGTTCACCACCGCCGAGATACTGATCCTGGACGATCCACCCCCCACACACATGGTGCTGAAGGATCCCCTCTCGCCGGCCCGGAGCGCATCTGTGGCAGTGGCCACACTGCCCGACTGGCAGCGCATGGCACGTCAGGGTGTCTACCCAGTGCGGAGCCGGGCACGCCCCATCGTTATCACCGACATCCGATCGTCGAAGACTGGCACGCTGACCCTCGTCACGGGGACGGATGAAGACCGACGCCAACTGGACTGGCTTTTCGAGACGGGTAGTACGTTGCTGCTCCAGTGTCCGCGTGAGTGGGGTGAGGATGATGTCTATGTCCAGGTGGGCGACGTCACGACCAAGCGCGCCGTCAGGTACGCAGGATATGGCGACCGCGAATGGGACGTCCCGCTGACAGAGGTGGACAGGCCAGTCGGCGCTATCGCCGGAAGTGCCGATCGCACGTGGGCAACCGTGCTGTCCGAACACACCGACTGGTTCGCCGTGTTCGCAGATGCGGAGTCGTGGCTCGACGTATACACCGGGGGCGGCTAATGGCTCACTCCGTATCCGCAGCGTTCCGGCGGGCTCTCACGACGTCGCATCGAGTCGTCACCAAGGTGGACGCGTATTACGGCGGTCAGCGGGTTGCCGAGGACATTCCGATTCAGGATGGGACGGTGACCCTGGATCGGGGATCGAAGGTTCGCCGGTCGATTTCTTTGACGGTGCCCGACGTAAAGTACCTCCCGTGGAACGCCTCAGATCCTCTGGCCGTTTACGGTCAAACCCTCGTCGTTTCCCGTGGAATCGTTACGGGCAACAGCCCTCCCGAGATGATCCCTTGCGGAACATTTCGGATTGATGAGCCGTCAGGTGACACGCATTTCGGCCCGGTGGTTCTGAGCGGGAAGTCGTCGGAAGCTTCCCTTCAGGACGACCGGTTCATGGTGCCAATGACAACCCGCGGATACAATACCTGCGTTGAAGCAATCACTTATTTGATCCGCCTCACGCTGCCTTCCGCGATCATCGCCAATGAAACGGTCGGATCACGTAACCCAACATGTGCCGTTGTTATTTGGGATGCACAGACAGACCGTTGGGACGCTGTGACGCGTCTCGCCACCGCAATGAATGCGGAGATCTATGTCGACGCCTTGGACCGGTTCGTGATCCGTGACCTCCCAGCAGTGTCATCAGAAGCTGTTGCGTGGGACATAGCTGACGGGGACGGCGGAACACTAATGTCATCCGCTCGAACGATGTCACGGACGTCCGTTTACAACGCTGTTGTGGCCACTGGCGAAAGTACCGCCCACTACATGGCGCCCGTCAGCGCTGTTGCCTACGATAATGCGCCAGCCAGCCCAACGAGGTGGGGCGGGCCGTACGGGAAGGTGCCTAAATTCTATACATCTGGACTTCTCTTGACTCCCGGAGCCTGTCAGGTGGCGGCTGACGGAATGCTATTCGACGCTATAGCGCCCAACGTTCAGACCGCTATCGAGGCTAGTCCCAATCCGGCGATGGAGGCCGGCGATTGCTTGCGTATTGTCTACGGAGACCGCAAGGAATTGTCTATCGCTCAGACCGTGGTAATCCCTCTTACCGCAGAAGGAGCGGCCTCCCTGACGCTTCGGGGCGGCAAAGAGGAGGAGGCGTGACGAGACACGCAGCTCAGGCACTACAGGAGGCCGTCAGGACGGCGGCTTCTCGGGCGGTGGCGCAGGATGCTCCAGCCTGGATGATGGCCGCTGTGACGGCCGTGGGGGCGGACGGGACAGTAGATGTCGCGACGTCTCGGGGGCCCATGGCCAAGGTGCGCCGGATGAAGTCCTATACCGCGCCTGCGGTTAACGACGTGGTCGCCATCCTGACCAGCCCTACTGGTAATTGGCTGGTCTTAGGCGCCCTATCACCCTGACCCCCTTCCCCTTATTTACGGAGGCTTCAGCGTGCCCAAAAATGACAGCTACAGTCAATCGGTACCGTTCCCGGTCCTTTCTGACGCGCCAAACATCGAAACATCTATGGCTTCACTGGTCAACGGCATTGTTCCGTTGACCGTCATGCGTTTCGCCAATGCCAACTCTCGATCCGCTACTTTGATCGGATCCCTCAAGCCTGTTCCGGGGATGATCACGTACCTTCTAGCCGAGGATCGGTGGGAGGCGTATCAAGCGTCAGGCGGCTGGCTCCTGCTGTCTGACGGACCGTGGAATCCTCTGACGTTCTCAACAGGTTATTCTGCGTACAGTGGTAGCCCCGGATGGCGTCGAAAGGCGGGCGGTGGAATCGAACTGCGCGGGCGGTGGAGGAAGAACTCCGGATCGCTTGACGACACCGGAGATATAACGCAGTTCGCTGCAATCCCGTCAGGTGTTGCCCCTGCGGCTGTCCGGTATTTCATATGCGCGTCCAACAGAACGACAGCGAGCGGGGTGACGAGGTACACCGCTCGAATCGAGGTATCCACCAACGGTGCTATCCGATACAACGTGGAGTCCGGGGGAGGCGTCGGAACGACGCAGGATCCTGCGTGGGTCTCGCTAGACGGCATCCAATTTAGCCCCGCCGGCGACTAGACGAATCCGGAACACACGTCATTCCGCCCCGCAGCGTCGGGGCTTTCTTTATGCCCTGAAGGGGGATCCGCAGTGACAGAGATATGGATCAAGGAAGCGGAGCGTCTGGGAAGCGGCTCCATCGGAGGCGCCATGGACACGCCGTCGGCCCCGGGGCGCGCTGTCTGGCACACCGCGGAGAGCGGGACAGGAGGCAAGTCGTTCGACGCAGTGGCCACATACCTGACGAAGGTGGCGAGCGAGCCGCACATCCTCTACGACCCGACCACCGACCGGCTGGGGCAGTACGGCCCGCTCAACCAGTCGGCGCGGGCTCTGAAGAACGACGGCAGCCTCCGCACCAACCGGACTGGGAAGGTCTGCATACAGATCGAGGTGCTCGGGCGCGCGGCTCAGCCCTTCACCTCGACGTGGAAGCCCGGTCCCAACTACCGCGCTCTCATGCGTGCGATCCGATCATGGGGCGTTCCCGACGTCTGGCCCGCGGGCCGGCTGGCTGTGTCCTACTCGGACAACGCGAGTCGCTCGCGCGTAACGTGGCAGACGCAGGGCGGGCACTACGGCCACTCGAACGCCCCCGGCAATGACCACTGGGATCCCGGTAACATCAGCCAGTCCGCCATGTTCGCGGCTGCTCCGGTGACGTCGACGCCTGCCCCATCGAAGCCCACGCCAGCGCTTCCTGCCGTCAGCCTGAGTCGAGTTATCGCGGCAGCTCGTCATGACCCAGGTCTCAAGCAGGGTGGGACGACCCACAAGGCTGACGTCCTCATCGTGGAGAAGGCGCTCCAGGCGGAAGGGCTACTCTCTACGAAGTATGTCGACGGATCGTTCGGCACTTTGACCGTATCCGCCTACGCTGCCCTTCAGCGCAGCTATGGCTACAGCAGTTCGGGTGCAGACGGCATTCCGGGCAAGGCGTCGCTGGAGCGTCTAGGTAAGGCGCGTGGCTTCAAGGTCATCACCTGATGGGCACTGACGTCCTCATCGCGCTGATCACCGCAGTGTCCGTACTGGGCGCTGCGGTGGTCGCGGCCGTTCCCGCGATCCTCTCCGTCCTGCGCCGCACACGCGGCGCCGTGGAGGCGGAGGGGGCAGCCACCCGCGATGCCCTGGACGCCCTGGGAGCCGTACTGAACAGCCGTATTGACGACGTGCGTGACGACGTTAACGACGTCTGGGAGGGTGTCGCGCGAGTGCGGGAGTGGCAGGCAGGACACGACGCGGAGCACTACCTGATGACCGGTCACCCGCGTCCTGGCGAACAATCCTGACGGATGACGTCACATCTTTGCTCTACCCCCACATAACCAAGTCACGCGAAGCACTCGGTAGGGGAGAGCACATGGGCAACGTAGGCATTATCGGCCGCGCGCGGGTCGGCAAGGACACCGCGGGTCAGTGGCTCGTCGACAACCGCGGGTACCGCAGGGTGGGCTTCGCGGATCCGCTGAAGGAAGCGGCACTGAAGCTGGACCCGATCATCCAGGCGGAGGAGACGCGCGGGGACTGGGGCGACTGCGATCTCCGCATCTCGGAGGCAGTCAAGCTCTTCGGATGGGAGGCCGCGAAGGACACCTATCCCGAAGTCCGCCGCATCCTCCAGGAGCTGGGCGCCTCCATCCGCGCGATCGATGAGGACTTCTGGCTCCGGGCCGCGATGGCGAAGGTTCGTGCCGCCAACGAATACGGCTTCCCGGCGGTCATCACAGACGTCAGGTACCCCAATGAGGCGGATAGCCTGCGCCGCGCAGGCTTCCACCTCATTCACATCGAACGCCCCAGCGTGCCCCATCTTGACCACCAGTCAGAGGGTGCGCTGACCGGCCATGACGCGGACTTCAGCATCCGCAACGCCAGCGACGTAGACACCTTCCTCGGGAAAGTGGAACTCGTGGTGGAGCGCATCTACACCATCGAGTCCCGCCAACACTATGCCCGATCCCTCTGACCGAAAGGCACCCATGAACCGACTCACTAAGTACGTCAACGACCTCACTCTCCGCCTCTACGTCCGCCTCCAGATCTTCGCGGCACAGGAGCCCGTCAGGCTGCGTGCGGCACTCGTGTCGGCAGTCCTGGCCGCTGGACTCCTGATCCCTGCCCTGGCGGACGCCGACGTCGCGCAGATCATCGGAGCCGTCGGAGCCGTGGTGCTTCCGATACTCGCCGGCGAGAGCACCCGGTCCCGAGTGACGCCGGTCGACGGCGAGTAGGACCCGCTTCATCAGCCCCCGGTCTCCTCGGAGCCGGGGGCTTTCGGCGTATGGAGACCTTGACGAGTCCACTCGCGGACAAGAAGACCCGGATGCGGTTCAACAGGTCGATGCGGGAGAAGGGGGTGGCGGCGAAGGCGTGTGGAAAGTGCTTCGTGGTGAAGGAGTATGCGGCGTTCAGCAAGCACGGAAAGACGCTGGATGGACGTCAAACCTACTGTCGCCAATGTAACTCGCTAGTTGACCGTCGCTGGCGGGAAGAGAACCCCGGGCGCAATGCGGAGGCAGGTCGGAGATGGCGAGAGGAGAACCGGGAACGGAAGGCTGAGAACAACCGTCGCTGGTATGAGGAGAACCCTGACGCGTACCGTGCCATCCAACGTCAGGCGCGCCACCGACGTCGTGCCCGTAAAGCCTCCGCAACCATCACACCCTTCACCCACGACGAACTCCTAGCCTCATGGGCTGAGGACGACCTCTACGCCTGCGCCTTCTGCGGCGGACCCTACGAGGAGATCGAGCACGTCATGCCCCTCTCCCGCGGAGGCGAGCACTCGCTAGACAACATCGTCCCCTCATGCATCGAGTGCAACCGGGGCGTCGGAGGCAAGCACTCGCGCGACCCCTGGGAGTGGCTGGCAGAGCGGTTCCCCGACCTGGCCCCGCTACTGCTCGGTGAGCCATCTGCCCCATAGGCTGACTCACTCGTGCATATGCCACGGAACTTAGATCAAACCAATCGCTAGGTAAAGCTTTACAGCACGCCATCAGGCCCCATCTTCCTGTGACCAGGGAGGATGGGGCCTTTTTGCGTTTCACTTGCGCAAGTCGACTAGCGTCGGAGTTGGACCGTACTGCACAGCCGGAGTACTTTCCGCCCCATGCCGACCTCACCCGGCCCCCTACTGCACGCACTCCACGCAGTCTGGGAGCACCTACGAACAGAGCTACCTGACCTGCCTGACGCACGCATCAGCGTCAGCCCTGGAAAGTCTTCCCCCGACCACGGATGGGACCGTCTGTTGCTGGACGAAGACGGCGTGGTCACCGGTCTGGTCATGAGCGCCGCCACGCTCGCCAATGGCCCTGAAGCGGTGGTATCCACAGTGCTGCATGAGGCAGCGCACGTGCTCTGCTGGGTGCGACAGACGCCTGACACGACGATGCGAGGTGGCTACCACAATCAGCGGTACCTCGTCGCTGCTGAGGAGGTGGGTCTTCACTGGGGCCCTGACGACAAGAGGGGGTCCAGCAGCGGCTTCTACGTCACTGCGTTATCGGAGGATGCCAAGCAGCGCCATACGGCAGACCTGAAGGCACTTGAGACCGCCATCCCCCTGGCACTGCCGCATCTCGTCAGCCCAACCTCGTCCAAGCATCAACGGACCGAGCGCATTAGTCTGGCCTGCAAGTGCGAGCCGGCCAGACGCGTGATGATGTTTGGCAGGGTGGCAGCGCAGGGGCCAGTTATCTGCGGAGTCTGTGGGCAACCGTTCGAGCCTGTGTAGTGGTGCAATCGCAGGGGTAGAGCTAGAAAGCCACAGTGACTAGCGCTACTCTACCCCTGCAACCCCCCACGTCGATGAGAGGCTTAGTGATGGGTAAAGACGTCGTTCGCAAGACTGCGGACGCGCCGCTCCTCGACGTCGACGAGCTGCCGACGGTGCAACTAGAAGCGCTGCGGCAGGAGTCGGAGACCGCACTTCAGGCCCGGGGGGCGGCCTATGTCCGCGAATACGCGGCCATCGAACACAAGTCGACGATCCTGGCCAAGTCGCTGGCTATGGTCTGCCTGGCCCTGCGGGCTCAGCACAACGATATGGGCGGGGCAAGTCACGAATACCGTCAGGCTGTGGCAGAGCTGTACCGGCAAAGCGGCGTACAGGGTGACACGCTGGAACGGCTGAAGGGCGCAGTCAGGTGGCACATTGGCAACACGTTGAGACGGCACCTGACGTCACGTGAGTTGAAGGCGCTGGGGTTGCTCACCACCAGTCCTCTGGAGCGTCTTCAGGACACAAGGAAGACGACGGCCGCCATCGTTCAGGCCACTAGGGTCTCCACGTCCGCAGCCTCATCACCTCCACGCAAGGGTGCGACTGCGAAGAGCATCGATGAACTCCCCACCGCTGGCGAGATCGTGAGGGCCACCGCAGACCACCTCCGACTCTCGTCCGCAGCAGCCAGCCTAATCGGGCAACTGCGTACAGACGTGATCGATGACGACATGACGGACGGGCAGCGCGCCAAACTGGACGAGGAGCTAGCAGCCCTTCAGAAGACCATCACCACCCTTCGTCGGCACACGCGTAAGCACAGGTCAGACGGCTGATCGTGCCTCCGTACGTCAGCCCGCAGCCTCCTCCGCCCCGACGAACCTCGTTCAAAATGACAAACTAACCCCCTATTTTCCTTTCTCCTTAACGCGCGTTAGAGAGAAGTGAAATAGGGGGTTAGTTTGTCATTTTGAACGAGGCACGTCGGAGGGGAAGACGCCCGAAGATCTTGAACTCCCGCGTCACATCAGCCCGCTACCCCCACATAACTAAGTCAGCAGCAGCAGCAACGACTTGGCGGAGGGCACATGGGCGGAGTCAAGACTCTGACACGCGGCGGGAGCCGTCTCTACATCGATCCGGACGACGCCGGGATCAAGGTCCCGGGTGTGACGAGCATCGTGGGGATGCTCCCGAAGGACTTCCTGACGTTCTGGGCCGCGAAGGAAGCGGCGGAGGCGGCCGTCACCAACTGGGATCTCGTCAGTCAGCTCATCAAGAGGGACCCCGCGGGCGCCATCGACTACCTGAAGAACGCGCACCGGAGGAAGAGCAAGGCCGCGAGCGACCTGGGTTCGTCGGCCCACGACATCTTCGAGCGCCAGGCGCGCGGCGACGTCATCAACCTGCGGCACATCCGCCCGGACATCAAGCCGCACGTGAAGTGGTTCGACGAGTTCCTTCAGGAGGTCCAGCCGGAGTTCCTCTACCTGGAGGAGACGGTCTGGAGCGACGAGCATCAGTACGCTGGCAGCTTCGACGCCATCGCCCGCATCGACGGTGAGGTAGCCGTCCTCGACTGGAAGACATCGAAATCGGTCTACGACTCGGTGGCACTCCAGCTTGCGGCCTACCGGCACGCTGACCGGATCATCCTGGAGGAGACAGGGGAGTCGATCCCGGTCCCCGAGATGACCGGCGGAGCCGTGCTCCACGTCCGTCCAGACGGCTGGCAACTCGTTCCCGTGCAGTGCGATGCGCAAGTGTTCGACGCCTTCCTTGCCCTTCGCTCCGTCTACGACTGGGAGAAGGGCGGCAAGCGGGGCGTGGTGGGCCGAGCCGTGGCACGGGGCGGAGAGCAGCAGACCGGTACAGAGAGGCGGGCCGCGTGATGCAGACCCTCGACGAGATGCGCAAGGAGAAGGCCCGTCGCGACGCCGTGGCGGGATGCGCGGGCGCCTTGGCCGCCCTTCCTCTGGAGGCGTGGCTCCTCATGCTCGTGCTGGGGGCCGTCCACTCCGTCGTAGCCGCTGTGCCGGCCGTCGGTTTCGGCACGGCGCTTCTGTTCGTCATCGGCCTGAACATGCTGACCGGCCGCCTCCGACGGGCCTTCGGCCGCAAGTAGCACGAGTCACTCACTGAACGGGGGCGTCCACAACGGGCGCCCCCGCTTCGACGTACGCCCAACCGCTGAGGAGAGAGCATGTACGAGGACGTGTATTCCAGCCCTGAGAGGTTCGGGCTGACCATCGTGGGATCTCTGGACGCGCCCCTAAGCTACGAGTTCAGCATGCTGGTGGTGTGGCAGCGCGACGAGGACGGCGCGCTCCTCTGGGATACCGACTCCGGCTGCTCGTGTCCGTCTCCGTGGGAGAACCGTTCGTCGGTCGACGGGCTGCGGCGCATAGACAACGTGGCGGAGTTCGTCCGCGAGGCTCGTTCGTGGGCTACCGGGCAGGACATCGCGCGTGACGACATGGAGCGGCTCGTCCGCAAGGTCCGGGCGCTGAAGAAGAAGGCGGTGGCTGCGTGATGCACGAGTTCACCGAGTGGCCGAAGACGAAGCGCCTGTTCCGGGACATCGTTGTGACGGAGAAGCTGGACGGCACGAACAGTGCGGTTCATCTGACGCCGGTTGCTGACTGGGAAGCCGATCCGATCAGCACCGTTCCCGGTGACGGCAGCCTCCACGTGGTGGATGTCGACGGCGTCCAGTGGGCCGTCACCGCGCAGTCCCGGAAGCGCATCATTACTCCCGGCAAGACGACCGACAACTACGGCTTCGCCGGCTGGGTCTACGACAACGCTGCGGGCCTCGTTCGCATCCTGGGGGAGGGGCTGCACTTCGGAGAGTGGTGGGGGCAGGGGATCCAGCGCGGGTACGGGATGGAGGAGAAGCGGTTCAGCCTCTTCAACACCGCGCGGTGGTTCGCGACGGGGGAGGACGGACTCGACTCGATGTCGACGCGTGCGTGTACCTCCGCGCTCGCGGGTCAGATCGGCGCCGTTCCGGTGTTGTACTCCGGGACTTTCGCGGAGGCCGCCATCTGCCAGGCACTGACGGACCTGGGCGACTACGGATCCGTCGCGTCCCCCGGCTTCACGAACCCCGAAGGCATCTGCGTCTTCCACTCCCAGACCCGCAACGTCTTCAAGGTCACCCTCGACAACCAGGACGCGGGGAAGTGGGAGTCCACAGCGTGAACGACGAGCGCGACCCGGACTACTGCTACATCCACGGCCGCATCTGCCGCCCGTGGTGTCCGCCGAACTGAGTAGCGCAAGTCGACTTGCACACCTAGCCCCCGGTGACTTCGGTCCCGGGGGCTGAGTGCGTAGGAGCCCAATTGGGAGGCACACATGTTCTTCACCTTCAATCAGAACAATTCCGGCGGTGGCTTCGACTTCGACGAGGCGCGCGGCATCAGTGAGTACGTGATCGTCGAAGCAGCCAGCGCCGAAGAGGCCAACGAGGGAGCCGAGAATGTCGGCCTCTACTTCGACGGTGACGATGACTGCTCGTGCTGCGGAAGCCGGTGGTCGGCGCAGTGGAGCGACGAGGACGGTGACGACGTCCCGAGCATCTATGGCGAGCCGGTAGAGACCGCCACCGTCTACATCAAGTGGATGGGCGATGCCCCGGACGCATTCGTGCATTACGCGGACGGACGCATCGTCGCCCACTGTCTTCCCCGCACGCAGTACTGACCTTCAGCCCCCGGTTGCCACGGCGCCGGGGGCTGAGTGCGTGTAACCACACCGCAGAGGAGAGCACACATGATCCGTGGAGGCCACACCATCCACACTGCCGACGGCTCCACCGTCACCATCCGCCGGCGCGGGACCGAGTACGACCTCGAAACCCGCAACGCCCGGGGCGAGACGATCGCGACCGTCGTCATGAATGAGGACGACGTGCGGGAGCTGCTGGCGTCCATTGAGGACGAGGGCTTCACCGAGTCGTACGACGAGGGATACCAGGACGGTTACAAGGATGGGGAGGCTGCGTGAGCGCGTGGGCCGAACTCGTCAGTCGCACAACCTCTGATGAGGAACTGGAGCTTCTCTCCCGCGCGCTGAGGGAGGTGCAGCGGGAGACCCTTTGCCGTGCCGCGCGAAGAATCCGGGCCCACTCGTGGGAGGACCGCGGACACGGAGACACCAACTGTCCGTGCGACGCCGCCGATCTGATCGACCCGGAGGTCTCGACGTGAAGCAAGCACTCTGGGACGGCGTACTCCGAGTCGTCGACTCCCTGAAGAACTCCCAGCCTGGTCACTTCAGCTCTCGCGACGCCGCGCACTACAACGCCGACGAGACGTCCGTGACCTGCGACATGAGGATGGGACAGGACGACGGCACTTCGACCGTCTACCGGATCACGATCACCGTGGAGGCGTCGGAGGACAGCGCGGATGACTTCTGGACCGAGCCCAGTCCTCACCCGGGCATCTGGCGTCAGCCTGCGGACTGCGAGCCGGAACGGCGCGTTGTGGTCGACGGGCAGCACTACACCATCGGACCCGGCAACTCCGGGGGCTTCGGCGGGCGACGCTTCGACATCAAGTTCTTTGACGGCCGGCTGGTGACGACACACGATCTCTGGTCGCAGGGAACCATTCCGCCAAAACATCGTGGCCGATACCCGGACAACGCGCGGTTCGTGCCGCAGGAGACGGAGCCGTTCGTTCTGAACTTGGGGGAGCCGGAATGACAACCCACCACGGCCGCCAGGCCCGCATCCTTGACGACGTTCGCCGGGAGCGCGACGCGCAGGACGCCCGGTTTGGCGTTCAGGATCTGCCGGACGGCACGCACGACGTTTTCCGCAGCCTGGCCAATCAGCACCGAGACAACTGCGATGCAGCGTTCAAGGGCGGCAACGGCACCTACCGTCACGTCTTTCTCGAAGAGGTCTTCGAAGCCGTGGCGGAGACCGACCCCGTACGCCTCCGCGCGGAGTTGATCCAGGCGATCGCCGTGGGTGTCAAGTGGGTTGAGGGGATCGACCGGCGGGAGGGCCGATGATGCGCCTGCCCATCCCGCGTACAGGCCGCCTCCGCTGGCACCGACGTCGCAGCCGTGGCGTCAGCGCCAACAGCCGGATCATCGCGCACCGGTATGCCGACGAGGGCGACAAGGGTCCGCGGTTCCGGCGCCTGGTGCGACGTCGCGAGGAACGTCTTTGGGTCCGCGAGGCACGAGAGGAGGCCCGGTGACCGAGATCGACGCCGGCGACCCGACGCCCACCGAGAAAATCATGGACCGCGCGGACGTGTTCCGGGCCTCGTACAAGCTCATCAAGTCACTGGACTGGAGCGGATACACCGTCGACGTGCACGACGTTGCTCGCGTGGCGGAGTTCCTGGCGGAAGGGGAGAGCTGATGTTTGGACCCACACAGCCCACCGTCGACGAGCAGCGCGAGGCTTTCACTGAGGGTCTCATGCAGATCCGGGAGACCCTCGTCGTCCCCCTCTTCGACGCCGCTGACGGGATGAAGGCCGATCTCCTGCGCCGTGGGTGGTCGCCGGAGATCGTCGACTACCTGGCCGCCTCATGGCTCGCGGCCATGCTGGCGAAGGTGGGGGCAGCGTGACAACCCTCGCCAACGCCATCCGGCTCCAGTTCGAGCGCGACCATCCGAACGGGAAGAACACACTCCTCTGCGTCGGCCTGTGCCGTCAGCGGAAGGACCGGACCGACTTCCGTGAAACCCCCTGGCACGGCCGTGCCGCAAGCTGTATCCGGTGCGAGACGTTCCCCGGACCCGCGGGGCGGTCGCTCTGGCACCTCACGTACGACGCCCGCCTCCACTGGGAGTTGGAACAGTCGCGGGCGAAGCTGCACATGTACCGGCGGTTTGCGTCGTGGCTGAAGTTGCAACGGCTGATGGCGTCGGTCCCTCGGTCTGCTGACGTCCTGCGAGCCCATGAGCAGCCCTACATGGACGCCATAGAGCGCGCCCAACGGAGATGGTCGTCGGTCATCTCGGAGGCGCTCAGCAAGGCACACACGTTGTCAGAGGAGGAGAAGTGGCAGACACCTACGACCTGACGGCCGACGTCCAGGACGCCGCCCTTGGCACCTTGGCGGAGTGGCTCCCTGGCTACACCTACCCGGAGTCAGGGCCACAGCAGAAGTACACCCTTGTGGCTGTAGCGGACGACGGCCGGAGCATTGACGTTCAGGTGGAGACTCTGGGTTCATACCCATCGGACGCTCGGGACTTCCGCGTCACACTCACCGTGGAGGCGTTGTGACTGAGCAATCGCGGGATGAGCGCATCGAGGCGTATTACCATGAAAGCGCGTGGGATCTGGCGGAACGCATCGTCGACCTGGAAGACGAACTAGGCGCTGACGTCGACGGCATCTGTACCGGCATGCATGCCGACATGGCGGAGGCGCACGCGGAGATTGAGCGCCTGCGAGGAGAGGTTGCGCATCTCCGCAGCGCATGGAAGGTGTCCAGCGCAACGCGCGAGTCGTACCGGCGGATCACCCGAGACCTGAACGGGGTGATCCGGGAGCTTCTCAGCGCGTCCTCGGAGCGCCTGCATGAGCGCGACCGTTACCGCCTTGCCGGGATCTCCGCCCGACGTCGCGCGGCGATGGAGGCGAACTTCGCGACGGAGGCTCTGACACTGAAGGACGTGGAGCTGGCGCAGCAGGAGGCGCGGCGCCGCTCGTATACTGCCGAACTTCAGCCGCACATACGGAAGCGCATGGAGGAGTTGCGGCGTGCCCACGCATTCGTCGCGGAGGTTCAGCAGATTCGTGGCTGGACCATGGATGGCGACACCTATCGGACTCACCTCCGTCCCATCTACGACGCTCTCCACGAGCTGGGGGAGGCGCAGCGGGAGGGCCGCCCGTACCGCGATCGATGGACCCGTGTAGGTCCGGAGCACATGCGTGAAATGTGTCCGCGCTGCCACATGGCCCAGGACGACCTTCCGCAGCCGACGCCATGCACGTGTGACGACGAGGTCGCCACCGTTGCGTACTGGAAGGCGGAGCTGGAGCGCGTGCATCAGGGGCGACTAGCGCAAGTCGACTTGCGCTAGTCCCTTGAACTCCCGCGTCACATCAGCCCGCTACCCCCACATAACTAAGTCAGCGGACAACACACTCCGCTCGACACACACTGACTGACGAGAGGCACTCACACATGGCCAACAACATCGCACGCATCTGGGACACCGACCCCGACAGCAAGCCCCGTGAGCGGCAGTTCAGCAGCGACATCGTGGGCCGCTTCCGGTCCGGCCGGCTCGTCGGCAAGCAGCCGGAGGCGCTGAACGAATGGCGCGTGACGACTGGCGACCCGGTCGTGGCCGACGCCATCGCGGCGCTGCTGGGCGGCACACCGGAGGAGTGGGAGACCGACAAGGAGGACAGCACGGAGGTGCTCACCGACTCCTCGTCGGTGGAGATCATCATCGAGTCGTCCGACAAGCTGGACGCCTCGATGAAGCTCTTCGGCATGAGCGGCCTCGTCCATCACTGCGACGGCGTGGAGTTCCTCAGCCCTGACGAGGACAAGGGCGAGAAGTGCGGGTGCCCCGCGCTGCTCCAGGACCGCAAGGACCGGGCGCGGGCGGGACGCGGGCCGAAGCCGTCGATCGACCTGACGTTCAAGCTGGCCGAGACCCCGGAGCTGGGCGTCTTCCGCTTCAACAGCGGCTCGTGGGAGCTGGTCAAGGTGCTGCACACGGTGCTGAAGGACATCGACGAGGCGGGCGGCGCGACGGACGGCGCGACCGGCGGTCCGGTGCGGGCGCTGCTGTCGATCGAGAACGTCTCGTACACGACCAAGGCGGGCCGGGACGTCTCGTACAACAAGCCCGTCATCAAGGTGACCGGCGCGTACGAGGCCGCCGGTACGGCGGATCTGGCCATGGCTGCCTGACCTTCACACCGAAGCGCCTGCCCCTTCCGAATTGCGGTCGGAAGGGGCAGGCGTAGTCACGATTCTACGCACACGAGGAGGAGAGATGGCGCTTTACAAGGTGAGCCGTACGGACGGCTGCCGGTACGACGAGTACGACGCGATCGTAGTCCGGGCCACGAGCGAGAAGGCTGCTCTGGAGATCGCCACAATGGGCGATGAGCGTCGGTACGGCGACGACGTGGAGTGGGACGCGCAGTTCTCCGGGTTCGAGCGTGACGGGTCGAACCTGAAGGCGGAGATGATTCTGTCAGCGGGGCCCGCAGGTCTCATTCTCGGCTCGTTCAACGCGGGGTGATCCCGTGCCCATCCTCGAACTCTGCGCCGGATACGGCGGACTGGGGATCGCGGTAGAAGCACTCATCGGCGACAAGGTGACGGTGGTCGCCGAAGTCCACGGAGCAGCGTGCAAGGTGATGTCGTACCGGTTCCCTGACGCCCCGAACATTGGTGACATCAGGTATCAGACATGGACGCCGCTCGTCGGTGAGATCGACACGATCACTGCGGGATTTCCCTGTCAAGACATCAGCAATGCCGGGCGTCGGGAGGGAATCAAGGGTGACCGGTCAAGCGTCTGGTTCAACGTTGCCGAAGCAATACGGATCGTTCGACCGAGATACGCGTTCTTGGAGAACGTCTCAGCACTCCGTAATCGGGGACAAGACGAAGTCCTCGCATCGCTTCACGAGATCGGGTATGACGCGACGTGGACGTCTCTTCGAGCTAGCGAGATCGGCGCCGCCCATCACCGGGACAGATGGTTTTGCGTCGCCACACCTGCCATCTCCGACAGTGTCTGATGGTTATCGAGGACCGGACTTCGCGAAGCGGGATCGGGAAGGATCGGGCGGCGATGACCTGGTCACCGCAGTTGCCCGGCTCTTCCCTCGGGAAAAGGCGGAGCAACTTTTCAAAACCCCGACAGCTAATCTCGCTCGGAATGGCAGCGCGCAGCACCCCGATAAGCGGAAAGCCGGAGGCCACGGGCCGACACTGGAGGATGAGGTCTGCTTCCTTCTGGACGTCGACCCAGATGCCGATCCGGTAGACGGTCCACACACTCCCGCTGAATGGTGGGGTCCGTTCTCCAAAGCCGTTCACCGCTGGGAAGTTCTAATGGGGACTGCGGCACCAGTTCCCATTATGTTCGGCCCTCGTGGTGGGGTGAAGCTGGCCCCGAAGTTTGCGGAATGGCTGATGGGGCTACCGGACGGATGGGTAACCGACGTTCCGGGGCTGACACGGGAAGAACAGATCGGCCGTATCGGCAACGGAGTTGTGCCGATGCAGTCGTTCTTCGCATTCCGATGGTGTCTGGAGCAGAAGGAATTCACAGAGGAGAGCAGTAATGGCTAAGACCCGACTCACCGACTTCACCGGAGCTGAGATCCGGCCGGACAGGGTGGTGGCCTACGCCACCCGCCGCGGGAACCGCGTGCGGATGACGGAGGCCATCGTCATGGAGACCATGAGCGACAAGCGGGCCGGCCGCGTGATCCCGCGGCTGAAGGTCCAGCCGACGGGCCGTGACTCCGGCTTCAGCGCCCGGTCCACCCTTGTCCCGCAGTACGTCAGCGCCGAACACGTCGTCGTCATCGGCGATGCCCTCGACGCCTGACACACCGAACACACCACAGCCCCCGCACACCGACGATGCGGGGGCCTTTCGCAAGGCATTCACGGAGGAGAGACGCATGGCAGAGTTCAAGGTGGGCGACAAGGTGGAGCACCCGACCGGCGGCACGTGCACAGTTCGCTACGGCCCCTACAGGACCCGGTGGAACCCTGATCTGTACCTCCTGGAGATGGCGGACGGTACGCACTTCGACGCAGATGACTTGGAGGTCTCAGCCCCGCTCCCCGCCTTCGCCGTGGGCGACAAGGCGAAGATGGCGGGCGAGACGGAGCCCGTGGAGATCATCGGCGGCCCGTACAAGAACCGGTACCGCGTGTGGTTCGCGGTGAAGGCGGAGGTCGGCGATGCCACGGCGTCCGAGGGCGACCTGACGGCGCTGCCCGCTCCCGACCCCATCAAGGCGGGCGACCGGGTGCGTGTGACGGACGACGATGGCGCACACCAATTCGTCGGCCGAATCGGCAGGGTGGTGAAACTCAACAGCGACGCATCTCGTCTCCCGTATCGCGTTCAGTTCGGCGATGGTCGTGGGTTCCACGGCGAGGAGAACGGGCACTGGAACTGCGTCGCCGTGGAGCGTGTCACCGACACCTACGAGTACGACGGCGTGACGTACGACGTGGACGCGCAGTACCGGGACAGCGACGGCGACGTCTGGTTCTTCAAGCGCATGCCGGACGGGGCGGTACGTGGCGAGTACCGCGCGTCCACGTCGACGTACGAGCCCCACATCGACAACTTCTCGGAAACCCTGGAGACCGCAGCCATCATGCACGGCCCCCTTCTCAAGGTCTGACCTCTCGCCCCCGGCGTCCACGTGGCCCGGGGGCTGAGTGCGTAGGAGAGAGGAGACCCCATGGACGTTACCCCCGCCCTGCGTCGTCGGGACGTGCCCGCCGTAGTGGCTGAGTTCTATCGGAGATACCGCGAAGAGGACCGACTGCCCCACGATGAAGCGGTGGCAAGCGCGGTGGGAGTGACGGTATCTGCGTTTCGCATAATGGATGAATCGTCCGCGGCATACGGCCTTCCGCCCGCCCATCCGGTCACCGGGGATCAAGCACGTAGAGCGCTCGCTTACCACGCCCACTGACACGAGGAGAACCCATGGCAACCGCACAGTACGACACCCGCACGCGCACTGCGGAGGAGACGGTCGTCGTCCTCACACTGACGGAGGACGAGGCGGACGAGTTGCGGCATGTCGTCGGTGCGGCCGACGGTACCCGCACGATGGTGCACATCTTCGGCGCGCTGGGGAAGCCGGCGCAGCCTGCATCCCTGGAGGCTGCGGGAGAGAAGACGTACACCCCTACCGTGTTCACGTATGGCGGCGTGACGTACGAGATGGGCGCGGTATACCGGGACAAGGAGGGTGACCACTTTAAGTTCGAGACACCGCTGAGCCTCACCGACAACACCCCACGTGGGCGGATCGGGAACCGTGAGGGCAGCTCGTTCGGCGGGCCGCGTTGGACGCTCGCGGAGGTGGCGAGCGACTTTGGCCCCCTCACCAAGGTCACTCTGTGAACGTCCACCTCATCGACGACGCCATGGCGCCCGCACTCGGAGACATCCGGACGGCCGGCGAAGGCGACGTGATCTGCATCCGCCCCGCAGCGACGAGCCGGCGGGACTTCCCGCGGTACTGGGAAGCCGTCGGTGTAGCGCTCGTGCGCGGGGCTGCTGTCCGTGTGATGAACCGGGAGGAGAGCTGATGGCGACGAACGGCGCCATCAACGACATGGAGCAGTGGCGCTCCGTAGTGGAGTACCAGAAACGGAAGTCCAACCCCGCCTACCACTGGCGGGACAACCCGAACGTTCCGCGGTACCTGGACGAGTGGCACGAGGACATTCACACCGACGTCCGTGGACCGTACCAGTCGGCAGGGAACGCGCGTCGACAGGCGAGCCGAGACGCGCAGACCCGGGAGCAGGACGGGTGCGGGGGATACGGCATTCCACGTGTCGTGACGTCCCGAGTTGTCCGCGTCTACGTCGAACGCGCCTCGCTTGCGTGGGAGCCGTTCGACGAGCGCGACCCTGAGTCGAAGAAGTGGGGGGTAGTCGCATGACTTACCGAGTGATCCAGACGAAGCCCGCCTTCAAGTACCCCGAGGGCAAGCAGTGGGGGCCGTACGCCGACGAGCTGGACGCGCAGCAGCGTGTGACACTGCTGCGGGAGTTCGACGGCGACGGCGTGATCGAGGACGGCGACTTCGGCGCCCCGTGCGGGACGAACCTCGTCGGCGCCGGCGGACCGGGCGGGGTGAGCGGGAGTGTCTGAGCGGAAGTTCCTCGACTGCGACGGCGACACCTGGACCGAGTACGAGCCGGGCTGGCTGCGGTTGACGGACCGGGCGAACGGCGTTATCCGCCACTTGGGCTGCGTGGCCAGCGTCGAAGACGTCCGTGACGACCACGGCCCTCTCACCGAGATCCGCCCTGACGTTCGCGCGTTGCTGGCGGATGTGTTGGAGGAGATGGCGGATTCCGCGCACCGTTCGCACCTGTGCGCGGATGACGACACCGACTCCGCGATCAACTACCGGATCTACGACTTGTTCAGCACCAAGGCGCGGGAGCTGCGGAAGGAGAGCGCGTGAGCCCTGACGGCCTGACGGGCACAGCAGCCCCCGACACGTACAGGGACGTCCCTGTACCACCCGCCCTCGATGGCGAGTGGAACGGGATGTGCGGCTACTGGTTCCGCCGTGGCGTCGACGAGGCGCAGGCGGTGTGGAAGGTGAAGGAGCGAGTTCTTAGGGTGACGATCTCCGATGACATCACCGATCTTCAGACCGAAATGCGCGAGTGCGGCGGGGAGTGGCCTGACGAGTACAGCACTCGTGAAGTTCGTGACGCACTGGGCGAGGCGGCCAGCCTCGCTCTGGAAGGGAGGCCAGATGGCGAACCCCGCGAAAGCTAAAGGCACTTCCTGGGAGACCACCCTCGTCGCCTACCTTCGCGAGCACCACAACCCCGGCGCCCGTCGCAACGCGCAGATGGGCCGGCTCGACATCGGAGACATCGACGGCTACTACCTCCACGCGACGGAGGCGAAGGCGGAGAAGACCATTACCCTCTCCTCCTACATCGCACAGGCCACCAAGGAGGCCGTCCACGCGGGCCAGCCCTATGGCTGCGCGGTCGTCAAGCGACGGATGAAGGGCGTCGCGGACGGCTACGTCGTGCGCGACGTGGCGACGGACGTGCGGCTGATGAACAGGTTGCGGGACATGGAGGAGGCGTTGCAGGACGTCGGCTTCGACCGCTGGTACGCGCTCGACAAGCAGCACAGGGAGACAGTGTGACCGAGTACATCAGCTTCGCACCGTGGCGGCGTGAAAAGTGGAAGGGGCACCCTTCGAAGAAGGCGGTACGTCAGGCCATCACGTACGACCGGGGGCGCGGGCGACTGACCATCTTCGCCCGGGGCGTCAATGGGAACGGAGAGGTCTTCCTCCTGGAGGTCCCTCCGGCGTGCTGGGCTGAGCAGTTCGGGGAGTCAGTGTGAGACAGGCAGTCATCACGTTCTCAGGAACTCTCACCGTCTACCCCGACGGCGACGAGTACGAGGGCGAGAGCATGACGCTGGGAGAAGCCCACGGGTGGGTCGCCCACGCCATGGCGCGCGGTGACAAGCACGCAGGTAACTACCTGACGTCGGCCGGCGCGGACAGCCTGACGTTCGAGGACTACAACCCGGACGAGTAGCGCAAGTCGACTGACGCAAGTGCCTAGCCCCCGGTGACTTCGGTCCCGGGGGCTGAGTGCGTAGGACCGCACAAGGAGGAAAGATGAAGCTACGCGCAGGGTTTGCAGTGGCGGGGTACGTCGCGGGCGTGATTGCCGCAAACATGATGACGTCGTCGGCTGGCTTGTGGCCGGTGGGATTTGGCCTCATGGCGACGGCGGGGACGGTTTTCGCGGGCGCATCCTTCGTGCTTCGGGACCTTGTCCAGGAGATCGCCGGGCGACGGGTGGCGCTCGCGGCTCTGGCCGTCGCGTGCGCTGTATCCGCGTTTATGGCGACGCCAGCGCTGGCACTGGCGTCCGCCCTGGCGTTCGGCCTGGCGGAACTGCTGGACATGGGCGTATACACCAAGTTGCGCAAGCGGGGATGGGTGCGGGCGGCGGCTGCGTCGAACCTGATCGGGGCCGTCGTCGACACCTTCGTGTTCCTGTGGGTGGCTGGATTTCCGGTGACGATGCTTGCCGTTGGCGGGCAGCTCGTCGGCAAGGGGTGGGCGACTGTGGTTGTCGTGGCACCGGTCCTGACGGCCCGTGTCATCCGCCACGTTCGGAGCCAGCGTGCTGTATCTGACAACGCCGTCCGGGGCTAAGGTTCGCGCTGCCATGGCGGCGGGCTTGCTGGGGTGGATGCAGACGCCCGCACAGGGCAACATCCTGCCCCCAGGCCAGGCATGGGGCGCAGACAACGGTTGCTTCGGTCGCGGGTACCCGGGTGACGAGGGGTATCTGTCCTTCCTTTCAGCTCATGGTGATCGGGCGCGGGATTGCCTCTTTGCGACGGCGCCCGATGTGGTGGGCGATGCAGCAAAGACGATGACAAGGTCACTTCCGTTCCTGCCGGAGATACGTCGACGCGGATACCCGGCGGCGCTCGTCGCGCAGAACGGATTGGAGGCGCTGACTGTTCCGTGGGACGACTTCGACGTCCTGTTCATAGGCGGTGACACGGAGTGGAAGTTGGGAGAGCACGCCCGCGCTCTGACGTCGGAAGCCTGTCGGCGCGGTAAGTGGGTCCATATGGGCCGTGTGAACAGCCTGAAGAGGCTCCGGTACGCACAGTCGATCGGATGCCGGTCTGCGGACGGGACCTACGTCGCGTTCGGTCCTGACGTCAACCTTCCCAAGTGCCTGGAGTGGGTGCGTCGGGTCAACGAGGAAGCGCCTTTGTGGAGCGCTGCATAAGGCACTTACCCATCACGAAAGGAGAGCCGTGCGACTGACCGAGATCCTGGGGCGCCTGAGCGGGGTCGAGGAGGACCACGACGGTTACCTTGCGCTCTGCCCCGCTCACAACGACCGGAACCATCCGAGCTTGAAGCTCACGCTGAAGACGGACGGCATGCTTCTGCTCGTCTGCCGCACAGGCTGCGACCGGACAGAGATCCTTCGGAAGCTCAACCTGACGGCCGCAGACCTCTTCAACGTCGACGGCCAGGGCGTGAAGACCATCAGCGCGAAGGCGCCGGAGTCGATCGGCCCCGGGGAGATCGCCGGCCTGCGGATGTTCGTCGACGAGACGGCCGCAGGCATGCAACACGTCGGCCTGTACGACGCTGACGCTGCCGCGGACTACGTGCTCCGCCGGTTCGGACTCTCGCGCGAGCAGTGCGAGGAGCTGGAGATCGGGTACGCCGCGCCAGGTGACCGGCCGGCGAAGTGGCTTACCCGCGGCTTCACCCGGTACCCCCGCATCACGGTCCCGCTCGTCGGCTTCGACGGCGTGACTCGCGGCATGCAAGGGCGCGACCTCTCCGGCAAGTGCCCCGCCCGGTGGGTCTCACTTGCCAACGTCGAGGGGAGGACGTGGTCGAAGTACGGCGTACTGAACGCCGGCACGGGCTATGACACCATCCTCGTCACGGAGGGACCGGGCGACGGACTGACCTCAGTCGGCGTCGGCTACGACGCGCTCATCATCCGCGGTGCTGGGACCGCGCGGAGCCCCGCCCTCATCGCCGAACTCGTGGAGCATCTTCGTGGCCGTGACGTGGTCCTCGCCTTTGACCCCGACGACGCAGGAACGCGTGGCATCGGCGTGCTGGCGACGGCGCTCATCGAGGACGGAAACGCTCCGCGGCAGTTGGCGTTCCCCACCGCCAAGGAGGACTTGACCGCCTGGCGCGAGCGGACGCCGGGCACCTTCGCGGCGGACCTCCACACCGCCGTCCGTTCCGCGCCCGGCGTGGAGACGGAGCAGCCGAAGACCGTCACCACGCCGACGAAGAAGGAGGCTGACATGCCCGCCACTGACGCCGCCCTGGAATCGATGGACGTCTCCTCGCGTCAGCTCTTCGACAACTCCGACGTGGGTGTTGCGGTCCGTCTCCGTGACTTCATGCAGCGCGACGGTGGGGGAGTGCGCTACGCGCCGGGGCTCGGGTACCTCACATGGGACGGCACCATCTGGACGCCGGGAGAGGCCAAGGTACGTGAGTCCCTCCATCTCATGGGCGCCGAACTGATTGCCTCCGGTGAGGACGCCAACCGTCGACTGGCACTGAAGGCGCTGACCAACCGGTCCATCGACGCAGTGCTGAAAGAACTGCCAAGTGTGCCGGGCGTGCCGGCGAAGGCTGCGGACTTCGACGCCAATCACGAGCTGCTGTCCGTGGAGAACGGCACCGTCAATCTCCGCACTGGGGAGCTTCACCCACACCGCCCGTCAGACATGATCACCAAGCGGCTGGACGTCGCCTACCACCCTGACGCGCCCGCGGAGAGATGGAACCGATTCCTGATGGAGGTGTTCCCCGGGCGCCCGGAGATGCCGGAATTCATGCGGCGGCTCGTTGGGTACGGCATCACGGGAAGCACGTCGGAGCACGCGTTCGCGTTCCTTCACGGGCAGGGGAGTAACGGGAAGTCGGCGTTCCTGGACGCACTGATTCACGTCTTCAAGGGCGTCACTCAGGCAACGCAGTTCTCCACCTTCGAGAAGTCCGTCACCGTCGGCCAGGCGTCGCCGGAGCTGGCTTCCCTCCGGGGCGCGCGGCTCGTGACGGCGTCGGAGACCGAGAAGTACAGCCGCCTGGCGGAGGCCCTCGTCAAGCAGCTCACGGGGGGCGACCCGATCACGTGTCGGTTCCTGAACCAGAACCCGTTCACCTACGTGCCGAGCTTCCTTCTCCTCGTCGCCGGGAACTTCAAGCCGGCGATCCTGTCTCAGGATGAGGGGACGTGGCGACGGGTCAAGCTGATCCCCTTCGACGCCACGTTCTCCTACGCGCTGGGCAACAAGGATGTGGCACTTCCCGCCAAGCTCCGTGCGGAGGCGGAAGGCATCCTCGCGTGGGCCGTGGCCGGCTCCGTGGAGTGGCACGCGACCGGGCTGGGTGAGCCGACGTCCGTCACCACCGCCACTCGGGACTACCGGGAGTCGGAAGACAGGCTCGCGGAGTTCATCGCCGCTCGTCTCGTCGTGGAGGACGGCGCCCGTGTCGCCCCCATGGCTGTTCGCCGTGCGTACGCGGAGTGGGCGGAGGACGCGGGGCTGAGCCGGAAGGAAGTGCTCTCCGGCTGGGCTCTCGGTGTGGAGCTGGAGAGCCGCGGGTTCACCAAGGAGAAGGTCCGGAGTCGGTGGGGGTTCGACGGCATCCGGCTCATGACCGACGACGAGCGGGAGAGCGCAAGTCGACTTGCGCAAGGCGCTGACGACGAGCCCACGGATGAGCCCATTGACGGACCGACGGACATCTTCGGGCAGCAGAAGGAGGACGCAGCATGATCACCCACAGCTTCCCCGTGCTGGGACAGCAAATCCCCGTACACGTCCCGACGTCGGCCGACGACTTCCGGGCGTTCCAGCGGTACATCATGAGTCGAGCCAACGCTGGGGAGCGGGTTGCCTTCGACACGGAGACGACCGGGCTCGCGACGTTCTCCCGCGACTTCCGTGTCCGAACTGCTCAGTTCGGCACCCCGGATCAGGCGTGGGTCCTCCAGGTGGAGCGGGGGGAGGAGCTTCAGCGGCTCGCTTCGTGGGCGCTGCGGACGCTGCCCGCGATCAGCATGCAGAACAGGAACTTCGACTCGTTGGCGGTCGACAGGCACTTGCCTGACATCACGCTGGAGGAGCTGGCTCCAAAGACGATCGACACCTACATCCTGAGCCATCTTTCCGACCCGAGACGTCGCGACCAAGGGGGCGTTGGGAACGGCCTGAAGGATGCCTCTGCCCACTACGTCGACCCGTCCGCGCCGGACACGGCCGCCGGGCTGTACGACGAGTTCCACAGGATCGGCCACACCAAAGACACCGGGTGGAGGCACATCGACATCACCAATCCGTTGTACCTGAGCTACGCCGGCGGGGACGTGATCCTGACGAGCCGCCTCCTGCCGAAGCTGGAACAGCGCGTCAAGGAGCTGGGGATCAACCCCAGCTTGATCCCCTTCGAGCACGCCGTGGGCTACGTCTGCGCGCTGATTGAGCGCCGCGGGATGCGGATCAGCCGTGAGTACACGACGCAGCTCTCCGCAGAGCTGGCCGACGAGTCCGCGCGGTGGGCATTGGAGGCCAAGAAGTACGGCGTGGAGAACATCAACAGCACCCGCCAAGTGTCTGCGGCACTGCTGGGCATGGGGGAGGTTATCAAGGAGCGCACCGCCGGCGGGGCCGTCCAGGTCGACGGCAACGTCCTGAAGCGTCTGGCCGACGTCGACAAGCAGTGGGACCCGATTGGCTCCCGCACGCCGAACCCCCTGGCCATGGCGATCCTTCGGTCCAAGCGTGCGTCGAAGTGGCGCACCTCGTACGCGGAGGCGATGCTGCGGACGGCGGACGAGAACGATCGGGTGCACCCGAAGATCGGCGCACTGGCCGCGCGCACGGCTCGTATGTCCATCTCCGACCCGCCGTTCCAGCAGCTCCCATCCGGCAAGTGGGAGGTACGCCACGCCATCCGGGCCGACGACGGACACCGGATGATCTCCGTCGACTACTCGTCCGTCGAGCCGCGCGTCATGGCTGCGCTGTCCGGCGACGAAAGGATGACGGCCGCCATCCTCCGGGGCGACGACCTGCACAACCTGACCGCGCAATCGATCTATGGTCCGGGCTTCACGCCTGGACAACGGAAGGTCGCCAAAGTCACTCAACTGTCCGTTGCGTACGGGGGAGGTGTGTCGACGATTGCAGCTCAGACCGGGCTGACGGAGGCGGAGGCAAGTAGCGCGAAGAAGGGCTACAAGCGGACCTATCCGCGGCTCGCCCGGTACATCCGCAGCCTGCAAGCGCAAGTCATCCGTGACGGGTACACCCTCCGCACGCCGTCGGGCCGGCGCCTGGTCTTCGACCGGGACGCCGCGTACGCCTCGTTCAACGGGGAGATCCAGTCGACGGCACGCGACATCTTCGCTCAGGGTCTGCTGGAGATCCATGAGCGCGGGCTTGCCTCCCACGTCCTGCTTCCGGTCCATGACGAGATCGTCGCAGACGCCACTGACAACGACGCTGAGGAAGTGGCGCGGGAGATCGGGGAGGCAATGACGATGTCCCTCCGCGGAATCCCGCTGGGTACCGATCCCGACGTCGGCGGGCACTCGTGGGGTTCGCTGTACATGAAGAAGGCGGACACCATGATCGCGAATGACTCGTGGTACGCGGCGCATCCCGGCGCCGCGGAGGCGGCCGAGAAGGCGCGAGCGTGAGGCGTCCGCCAACTCCCTTCCAGAGAAGCTCAGTTGCTCGCAGGGTGGCGGGAATCCGTCCCATCGCCCGGCGGGCGGTTCGTCGCCCCACGCGTATCTCGCCCCTTCTGCGGCCCCCCGAGCCCCCTCACGGACCGTCACGTAGTGACTGTCTGCGACTGTGGGAGGAGCTGGAATGGTGGTCATGTACCTACTGCGACGCTCCATTTGGCGAAATGGTTGTAGCGGAGGTTGACCATATTCGCCCACTTGCGAAGGGTGGCCTTCACATCTGGGTCAACCTGACGCCCGCCTGCCGGGAGTGCAACCGGGCTAAGGGCGACACGGACATGACGGATTGGCTGGGTGTTCTTGCTGGTCAGTTGGATACGGAGTGTCAAACTCCGGTCACCTAGCGGAGTCGACGCGCCCCGGCGGGGGGATGACTAAATCTTCACAAGGTCACGAATCGGTTACGACCGATTCTGTCCCATGAGTTGGGCCGCACTGCATAACCGCAGGTGAGCATTGGCCGACCCGCATAAGTACGACTAACACTCCGAAGTTGCAGGGCGGATAAAACGCCTTGAATCGGTACCTAGCGGCGCCGCGATCCGGCCACACATCGATTGCCCATGGAGGGGTAGTGACCTACAGTCCTGAACACGCCACAGACGGAGATCATCTTTCGGGCCTTCTGGACTCGCTGCAAGGCGAGTTGGAGGAGGTCCGGAGGCTGCTCGACATCTATGGCGACGCAGTGACCATGCCGGGCCGACGGCCTGATGTGGACGCAGACGGTACCGGCCGCCGCACATCCAACGGCCCATCCCGCCCGACAGAGATCACGGCCCTGGACGGGGCGCGTGAAGCTCTCCACCTAGAACTCCACACCGGCGCCGCGCAGTTGGCATACGCCGTGGCGTATGTGCGAGGCGTTGCCGTATCCATGGACCGCGCCCTCCTTCAATGGGAGGGAGAAGACGAGGTCCTCGATCACCATCGGGGGATGACGCCGTGACCACCATCATGACCGGGCCGCAGTCGACGGCCGACGAGAGGGAAGATCTAGCGGAGCTGGCCGGTCTCTACGGTGCACTCCTCGCGTACAGTCCCGGGCTCAACTGGGCTGACGCCAATGACGTCTACTGCGCGGCCGGCTGGGAGAAGTGCTCCCTGGCGGCGGCCGACATCGCCATCGCTGACGCGCTGGGCATCGACGTTCAGTACCTCACCAAGTAGTGCAAGTCGACTTGCGCGGGTTGCTCGCCTTCCTTATTGAACCATGAACCTCTGGCCATGGGTTAGGGCTGCCTAAATATCGGCTCCTACGTGTGGCTCAGGTCACAAAGGTCTCGCGTCACAAACGCCAGCTACCCCCACATAACTAGGTCACGCCAGTCACTCACAGAGGGAGAACGAATGACCGCCACGAAGGTTACGGACGAACTCATTACCGCCGCGCAGGGCGGGGACGGCGACGCCGTGTGGCAGATCGTCAGCGAGTACGACGGGGTGATCCGCCACCTCATCCGCAAGGTCGCCCCCACCGCTGGCGTGGACGACGCGGAGGATCTCCTCCAGGAGGCCAGGGCCACGCTCATTCAGCACATGCGGGACTACGACACGTCGATCTCCGCGGCCTCCCTGTCGACGTACGCGCACCGCGCGCTGCACCGGGCCATCGCGAAGGCGTGGGTGGAGGCGACGACTTCCCTCTCCGTGGACTCCTCGACGGCGCTCACCGTGAAGCGCGCGCTCTGGCAGACGGAGGGGGACGTCGAAGGGGCGTGGATGATCGTCGGGTCGAGCGCGGACCCCCGCCGGCGCATGAGCCGCGAACTGTTCGTCGCGACGATCGAGGCGCTGACCGCCGCCGTGTCGATGGACGCCTCTGTTGGTGCCGCGAAGGGGGACGGTCACGTGGCCGTTGCTGACATCCTTCCTGACGCCTCGTCCGACTTCACGGACCCCACCGAGCGACGGGACCTGGCCCGCTACCTCCTCCGCGAGATCCCGCAGCGCCAGTCCCTCGCGCTCCGCGCTTTCTACGGCATCAACATGACGCCGACCCCGGACGCCGACGTCGCCGCCGACATGGGCGTCAAGCCCACCGCCCTCCGGAAGTTGCGCAGCAACGGCCTGACGAGCGCCCGCAAGGTGGCGGCCTCCCAGGAACTCGTAGCGTGAGTCACTCACATATCGATGAAAGGAAGCCCATGTCCCGACTCCCCTCCCTTGACGAGTACGACGTCCAGGGCGTTCGCCTGACCGACGCCGCCCTGTGGGGCGACGACGTACGGTACGCCGTCGAAGAGCTGACGGACCGCAGCCCGTATGGGTTGGCCTTCGACCTGCCCGAGTAGCGCAAGTCGACTTGCGCTACTTCAGCGATAGGGGTTGTGCAGTACGGCCAATCCATGTCATAGTCGAGTCACGCCAGGGACTCACGGAGGGTCCGGCAGGGGAGGACATCATGGAGCTGACCACGATCGAGATCATCGGCACCCGCACTCGCGTTGAGATGGTCTTCGATCGGGCGGTGCGGACCGTCCCCAGCCTGTCGTACGACCCGGTCACCCGCGCCTTCACTGAAGGCGTGCGTGGTGAGTACTACGCGACCGCTCACATCGCCTTCGTCGGGCGCGAAGTCGACGGATCGTGGACGCTGTTCACCACCGACGGGGCGCCGATCAAGTCGGGCCTGAACAACAAGGTGTCGGCGTGGGCGGCTGCTCGCCGACACTTCGGGCCCGTGATCATCGCGTAGCCGAAACGCCCTTCGGGGCGTCGTCCGGAGTGTCTACCGGGCCTGATGAGGCAGACGAGGGAGGCCAGTGTGTCGAACGACTTCCGAGAGACGAAGCTCCGCATCTTCGGCGTGGAGCGCATCGTTCGCACCGAGCGCGCGGGCAGCGTGAAGCAACTCGAAGCGGCGCATATGAAGGCCGTCAAGGCTGCCATCGACAACGGCCGTCAGGCCAAGCTGGACGCAGAGTACGCCGACATGGTGTCCGCAGCACAAGAGCCCGTGGCCGACAGGGAGGGGTTCCCCGGATCGGGTGAGCGCTCCCGTCGGCGTGCGCTTGAGAATGCGGAAATGTGGCACCACACGTACGGCACGGCGAAGCCCGTAAAGGCGATATCGAGTGCCTATGTCGGCGCGCGCAAGGGCTTCCCGAAGGCTTCGTGCGGCAAGCCCATCCCGGAATACCTCGTCGAAATCGCCCCCGGACACTACGCCACAGCGGAGGCCGCGCAGTCCTTGGGCGCGGAAGAACTGTCCGACGAGGTTCTTCCCGGGCTGGAGCTGCGTCGGTATGGGAAGAAGTGGGTCCTCTGCCACGTCCTCTCTGTCACCGAGGAGCGCCCGAATGTCCACCTTGGCCCCGTGTTCAAGACACGGGAACGGGCACGCGAGGTAGCGCTGACCGAGATGGTGCATCTGGACTGGACGCGCAGCATGGAAGAACTGATGGCCGATCCGGCGGCCGGTCCTACGGTGCGACTTATCAAGTGGCGTGAGTTCGTCGCGGCCTCCAAGCGCAACGACTGGGCTGAAGACAAGGTGCGCGAGGCAGAAGCGGAGCTTGCGGCCCTGGCGCACACGCTTGCTGCGTAGCCGAAACGCCCTCCGGGGCGTCCGCGGGGACTGGCCTACCCGCGCTGATGAGGCAGGCCGTAGGAGGAGAAGTGAAGGTTCGCATGACGTTCACCGTCGACGTCGACCCGGAGCAGTGGTGCGAGCAGTTCGGCGTAGCAACGCACGCAGAGGTGAGGGACGACGTCCGCAGCTACTACCTGAACCAGCTTCAACAGTCGCCGCGCACGCTCGACGTTCAGGCCACCGTCGTGGCCACCGCCAAGTAACACCCGCCCCGCATAGGTAAGCCCAGACGGCACCCCCAGTGCCAGGGCGCGCGGTTCGAATCCGCGGCGGGGCACGCAACGACCAGCAAGCAGGAGGACGAGATGGCGATCCGCATCCCTCGTAATGCGAAGTGGGTGTTCTACGCAAGTGAGACCAAATCTCGCGAGGACGGTACGAAGTACGCCGGACGTGAGCAGCGCTCCACCACCTTCCGTGAGGCGCGAGAGTTTCTTGACGATCTCGGTGTTCCGGGGAACGTCTCCGTCTGGCGGGCGTCAAATAACCTCACCGACGCCTACGCAACTAGGGCCGCCGACGGCTCATGGACGTCGCTCAACCGGCTTACGGGTCAGTGGGAGCCACTCGCCTAGCACCACCGCCCCGGACAGGCAGTCAGGCGAGTGCGAGTCTCGCCCGGGGCACTCGAAGCACCCACGCTCTACATGGGAGAGCCCATGATCCCCACTGACATCACGGCCCTTCAGCTCCGGCCGGACGACACCCTGTGCGGCATGGACGGCGTCCCGTTCGCCATCGTGTCGACGGTCGACGTGACCGCAAGCCGTGTGTGGGCGACGACGAAGATCCTGGACCGGTCGACGTCCTGGTTCCCGGTGGAGTTCCTGCCGGACGACATCGTGACCGTGCTCCGTCCGGAGGAGACGACGGTCCTCTCCATCCTGGCCGGCGACATCGTGAAGGGTGACCTCCTGTGCACTCCGGCGCGGACTCCGTACGGTCGCGTTGCTGAGGTCATCGCGAGCCCCGGCGACGTGTGGGTGTCGGCGTACACCGTGAACGAGGTGAACCCTCAGTGGTTCCCGGTGACGTTCCAGGCCGCGGACACGGCGCTCGTGCAGCGCGAGGCACTGGCACACACTGGACGGCCCTCCAAGATCCCCCTCCGTGCCGCTGCTGCCACTGCCGCAGTCACCACGGCACTGGCCCTCTCTGTCGCCCTGGCGCAGCAGGGGGAGGAGACGCCCACGACGGCCCCCTCCGCGTCGCCCGTCCGCACGCTGAAGCCGTACCTCCCGGAGCCGCGCGTCTCATCCCTGACGTCGCGCCAGGGCACGCGCGCCGCCCTGCCCGTCCGGGAGGAGATCGCCAAGCCGTCTGCCACTCCGACAACGTGGCGCCCGATCCCCGTTCCGCCAGCAGACATCCGGATCAGCTTCTACCAGGACTGCACGGGCCACGCTCAGGAGTGCATCGATGCGGGGGAGCTGACCATGTACGGCGGGCGGATCCTGGCCGGTCACAACTACCTGGGCTACCAGTGGCTCTCCCGTATCCCCGTCGGCCGCACGGTGCGCGTCCTCTACGGGCCCCTGGAGGGGACTTACAAGGTGTACGGGCACCTCCGGCTCAGCCGGCAGGGCGGAGCGATCCCGTCGTTCGGCGGGGCGGACCTTGTCCTTCAGACGTGCGAGGGGAGCGGGACAGGGTTCTCGTTGGCCCGCCGGGTGAAGTAACGCAAGTCGACTTACGCATCCATGTTGTGCAGTACGGCCCAACTATGCGATAGTCGAGTCACGCAAGGGACTGATGGAGGAGAAGAAAATGATCCACAACGCGCTGACCACGCAGGCTGACCCCGAGGGCTACAAGCTCCCCAAGGCGGCGGTCAATCTGATCACCACGGCGGCGCTGGCTCAGTGGACCACCGGTTGGCAGTGGGGTGTGGACAGTGGCGACCACCTGTTCGTCAAGGTTCACATGCTGGACCCCGACAGCACCGAGTACCTTATATACACGTGGCACTCGCGCGGCACGGGGACGCTCCGCCTCTCGTCGAAGCTGCTGCGGAAGCGGACCGGCGCCCCGTGGGGCGAGGGTCCGAGCCTGAAGGGCGCGGTGTTCCGCATCCGTGAGGTGGCCGACCAGCGAAGCTAGTTGGCGCCCCTATCGGAGCCCCTGTCAATTGCGGAGACAGGGGCTCCACCTACATCACGGCCCACGCACACTCAAGAGGAGCCATGTCCACCACACGCACCCCCTGGCACATCAGAGTTGCCCGGAAGCATGGCCAGACCGCCGTCCTATACGCCGCCTTGGCGCTCTCTGCTCCCGGTGAGTACCAACTCGCCTTGATAGCCGGCTGGGGCACGTCCGTCGCATGGCTGATGCCTGCCGTGATGTCGCTGTATGCGGCCATCGGCGCGAGCGTCGCGAAGGCGCAGAAGACGGCCGCTCGTCTAGCGGCCGGAACGCCGCTGGAGGCGGATGCTAAACGCCGTTCCCGTACCGCAACGACCGGCGCGCTCATCGCGCTGGCCATGGCGACAGCAGCACAGATCACAGAACACGTCATTGCAGCGTCGGCCGTTGGTCCAACACTCTGGGTTATCGTCGTTGTGTCTGCGGTTCCGCCCATTGTGGCGGCCCACGTGCTCCACATTGATCCTCCCGTCGGCGTTTCCGACGTGGAGCAGCTTGAGGCATCCGCACATGAGCCGCAGGAGGCCGCTGGAGAGCCTACGGAGGATCCGAAGGGCCAACTCCCCGCTCCGCCGGTGGAAGTTCCGTACGTTCCGGTTCTCGCCTCCTACGCCGATGCTGCCGACGCGTTCGGAGTGGCGGAGCCGACCGTCCGCGGAGCCGCCAACGACGGCCGGCTGAAGAAGTACCCGGGGCCGACGGCCAACACGGTCCGCGTCGACATGAAGCAGTGCCACGATGTGTTCGGAAAGACTCGTCGACCCGTGGGCACGTGAGGAGAGATGATGAGGTTCGAGATCGAAGACGAATCGGGCAACCGGCTGGCGGTGTCATACAACGACGGACGCACGCCGGACGGGCTGATCAGCGTCGTGACGACGTCGCGCGCGGACGCCACTCCCGCGCAGGCTCGCGCCGTGGCTGCCGCCCTCTTCCGTGCTGCCGACGAGGCGGAGTGGGCCGCCTCCGGGGGAGTGCCGCAACGTCCGGAGAACCAAGAAGAGGAGATCGATCCTTACCCCATCGTGACGGCTGTAGAGATGCGCTCGGGAGACGTGCTGAACGATAAGGTGCACATCGTCGCTGAGAAGATGTGGATGGCTGGCGGCTTCGTCAACGTTCGGTGGACGTCCGGAGGTGACCATTGGACGAACACCTACCAATCCGAAGACCGGATCAGTCTTATCCGACGTGGACCCTTGAGCCCGAATCTATAAGAGTCACCCGACCCCCTGTCTCAGACGAGGCAGGGGGTTTCGTGCGTTCTGGCCCGTCCGCGGACCGACGTCGGCCACAATGGACCCATGGCATCCTCCACGACGACACCCTCCCCGCCCCGGACGATCTGCGGTGACTGCTTCGGCACCGGCCGAACGGCGAACGACTACCGAGACCCTCACTGCCCGCTCTGCGCCGGCCCGGACACCATGGAGTGCTCCGCGTGCGACGGTACGGGCACGGTGCCAGACCTCTACGCCGATCTGCCGCACCTCTGAACCGCGACAGAGCCCCCACCGATCTGATGGGGGCTCTGCGCGTTGGGCGTCAGATTAGGCGACGTCGCCTGTCTTCACCGCACCCACGAACGCGCTCCAGGCGCCCCCAGGGATGACGAGAGCGGGTCCGGTGGGGTTCTTGGAGTCGCGCACGGGCATGACGGCCGAGAGGCCGTGAGCGACCTCCAGGCAGTTGTTCCCGCCGTCGCTGTACGACGACTTCGTCCACGCGAGTACGCCGTGGACGGACGCGTTGATGTGAGTCATAGGGTGTCCTTCAGTTCTGCGATGAGGTCGGCCGATTCGCTGAACGGCCGTGCGCTCGCCCGGAGGCGTTCGTACGCAAGGCCGTACCGCGATACTTCCGCAGGATCCTCCACATACAAGGACGACGTCATGCCCTCAACCAGGACAACGTCCAGTCCCGTGGTGTCGGAAAATCCGATCACTGAGAACGATCCCGCCATCCCGGGGTGCGGTGTGGCGCTCAGCGGGAGCACCTGTATGGATACATGCGGAAGTTCAGAGAGGTCCAGCAGCTTCTGTAGCTGATCCTTCATCGCGCGGGCGCCCGAGATCGTCGTACGGAGTGCGGCCTCGTGGATGATCGCCCACAACTCCAGCGGCTCCGGTCTCGTCAGTACCGACTGGCGTGCCATGCGGACTTCGACGAGGGCGTTCACGTGGTCGGCCGTCGACGTCATGTTGATGGCGTCGATCGTTGCGCGGGCGTAGGCGGATGTCTGGAGCAAGCCCGGAATAAGCGACGTCTGAAAGACGCGCATCGACCTGGCGTCAGCCTCCAGGCTGATCAGGTCCGCGTACTCCGGCGAGATGACATCCCGGTACGTCTGCCACCATCCGCGCTTGCCGCCATCCTTGGCGAGGGTGTGAAGGGCCGCTCGCTTCGCGACGTCAACCCCGCCGTACAGATCCAGTATCCCGTCAAGATCAGACGGTTTGACGTTGATACGAGCTGTCTCGATGCGGCTCAGTTTGGTTGCTGTCAGATCTGCGCGCAGCGCGACTTCATCCAGCGTCAGTGGCACCGATTCACGCATCCGTCGCAGCTCAGACCCGAGTCGTCGACGCCGGACTGTTGGATCAGCCATTACCCCTCCTCACCTCGTCGGTACATCGTTCCACAAAGGGGATGGACGTAGGAGCATGCCGAGCAATTTTGCTCTTTAGTGAAGTCCTCTTGCGCTATGCCTGCGGTGGGGTCACACTAGCAGTGCCAATCCGCACACGGCGAGTGAAAGTGGGCGGAGGCACAGGAATGTCCCGGCGACCGCTTGGGGCGGTCCCGGGACGTGGACGACGCTTCGAAGGAGCGATCGACGTGAACCACCTTACTGAATACCGACAGAGGCATATGACGCCTCCGGTGCACCTGATGGAGCCGGCCGTCCATAAGGCGCCCGAGCCCGCCCCCGGATGCGACGTCTGCGGGGCGCTGGCGAAGCAGTGGAAGCAGGCAACGGACGCGACGAGTCCCGCCTATGACCTCTCGCACGCGCTGGACCTGGCGATCGAGATCGGCCGGCACCCGCACAAGAAGGGGCGGCGCTCGTGACAACCACGATCAAGGCCATCAACGCTCGCGTGCAGGCCATATACCGACTGCGGCTTGCACACGTCGAAGAATGCGAGCCGTGCAGCCTCAACGCGCCCTGCGCCGATGGTGCGGAGCTTTTGCGTCGCTGGCGTGAAGGAGTGAAAGAGTCCCGCGCGGAGCGGGAGCGGCTGTACTCGCTGAAGTCCTCCTGACAGCTCCGTCCGTGCTTGCCTCCCCCAGTCGGCACGGACGGAGCGCTGAACCCCCGCGCGCGCTCCCGACGGGCCTGCGCGGGGAAGGGGCGGCGGGGACGCTGCTGCTGGTGAGGTCGGCCAGTGGCGTCCCCGTCCGCTCGAAGCCCCGGTCACTCTCCCCATGGAGTGGCCGGGGCTTTCGCGTGCACAGGCCCCTGGGCTAGAGTCAGGTAGCAAGACAACCGGTTCTTCCGGTCCGATCACTACCTGAAGATGGGCTCGGTCGACGGGCTCCCCGGACCGACGGACGCCTGGATCACTCTGGCCGGGCTGGCGCGCGAGACCAAGCGGATCCGGCTGGGCACCCTGATGACCGCGGGGACGTTCCGGCTGCCGGGTGTGCTGGCCATCCAGGTCGCGCAGGTCGACCAGATGTCCGGCGGCCGGATCGAGCTGGGCCTCGGGGCGGGCTGGTTCGAGGAGGAGCACAAGGCGTACGGAATCCCCTTCCCCCGGGAGAAGTTCGGCAGGCTGGAGGAGCAGCTGGCCATCGTGACCGGGCTGTGGGCCACCGAGGTCGGCGAGACCTTCACCTACGACGGCACGTATTACCAGCTGACCGACTCGCCCGCGCTGCCCAAGCCCGCGCAGCGCAAGGTGCCGGTCCTGATCGGCGGGGGCGGCGCGAAGCGCACCCCGAGGCTCACCGCACAGTACGCGGACGAGTTCAATATGCCGTTCGCCTCGATCGAGGACACCGAGCGGCAGTTCGGCCGGGTGCGGGCCGCCGCAGAGACGGCCGGGCGCACGGCGGACGATCTCGTGTACTCGAACGCGCTGATCGTCTGTGTCGGCAAGGACGACGCGGAGGTGGCCCGGCGGGCCGCGGCCATCGGACGGGAGGTGGACGAGCTGAAGGAGAACGGGCTCGCGGGCTCGCCCGCCGAGGTCGTCGACAAGATCGGACGTTACGGTGCCGTCGGCGCGTCCCGGATCTATCTCCAGGTGATGGACCTGGACGACCTCGACCATCTGGAGCTGGTCTCCGCCCAGGTCCAGTCCCAGCTGGGCTGAGGGGTGCCGGTGCGCCGGCACCTGTAAGACTGGTTTCCCCCGGGCCCGTCCCGGATTTCCCTGGTTCCTGACCGCAGGAGCAACCGAACCGGAGCACTGGAGCAGCCGTGAAGCCCGTCCGTACACTCGCCGCAGCCCTCGCCGAGGAGACCGTCGTCCTCGACGGCGGCCTCTCCAACCAGCTCGCGTCCCAGGGCTGCGATCTGTCCGACTCCCTCTGGTCGGCCAGGCTCCTGGTCGACAGCCCGGAGCAGATCGAGGCGGCCCACGCGGCGTATGTACGGGCGGGCGCACAGGTGCTCATCACCTCCAGCTACCAGGCGACCTACGAGGGCTTCGCCCAGCGCGGGATGGACCGGGAGAAGGCGGGCGAGCTGCTGGTCCGCAGTGTGGAGCTGGCGCGGTCGGCGGGTGCGGCGGGGGAGCGGGAGGTATGGGTGGCCGCTTCGGTCGGTCCGTACGGCGCGATGCTCGCGGACGGCAGCGAGTACCGGGGGCGGTACGGACTGTCGGTGGCCGAGCTGGAGCGTTTCCATCGGCCCCGGATCGAGACCCTGGCCTCGGCCGGTCCCGATGTGCTGGCCCTGGAGACCGTGCCGGACAGCGATGAGGCGCAGGCGCTGCTGCGGGCCGCCGACGGCTGTGGGGTGCCGGTCTGGCTCTCGTACTCCATCGCGGGCGAGTACACCCGGGCCGGACAGCCGCTGGCCGAGGCGTTCGCGCTGGCCGCGGGGAACGACCAGGTGATCGCGGTGGGCGTCAACTGCTGCGAGCCCGGGGACACGGACCGCGCCGTCGAGATAGCCGCCGAGGTGACGGGCAAGCCCGTCGTCGTCTACCCGAACAGCGGCGAGGAGTGGGACGCGACCGCCCGGGGCTGGCGCGGTGAACCCGCCTTCGACCCGACCAGGGTGCGGTCCTGGCAGGCCGCCGGAGCGCGACTGGTCGGCGGCTGCTGTCGGGTGGGCCCGAGCGAGATCGGGACGCTCGCCGCCCTGACCACGGGAGGTCGCGGGTAAAACCCCTCGTGGCGGCGGGCGAGGGGAGCGATACTCGACCGGGTGTTCCTGACGATCAGTACGACCGGTACCCCAGAACGTCCCGCGACCGACCTCGGATTCCTGCTGCACAAGCATCCTGATCGGGCGCAGACGTTCTCCACGTCGCATGGCACCGCCCATGTGCTCTACCCCGAGGCGACCGCCGAGCGCTGTACGGCGGCGCTGCTGCTGGAGATCGATCCGGTGGCACTGGTCCGCAGGGGCAAGGGGAAGGGCCGGGGAGGCGCGCCCGACGCGACGCTCGCGCAGTATGTCAACGACCGTCCCTACGCGGCCTCCTCGCTGCTCGCGGTCGCGCTCAGCACGGTCTTCGGGAGCGCGCTGAGCGGTGTCTGCAAGGCGCTTCCCGAGCGCGCGGCGAGCCCGCTGCCGCTGCGGATCGAGATCCCCGCCGTGCCCGCGAGGGGCGGCGCCGACCTGGTCCGCGCGCTGTTCGGGCCGCTGGGCTGGGCAGCGGAGGTCACACCGGTGGCGCTGGACGAGCAGTTCCCGCAGTGGGGCGACTCGCGCCATGTGGGGCTCGTCCTGGAGGACGAGCTGCGGCTCGCGGACGCGCTGCGCCAGCTGTATGTCCTGCTGCCGGTGCTCGACGACGCCAAGCACTACTGGGTGTCGCCCACGGATGCGACCGGGTGTGCTGCGGTGCGATCGACCGGGCGGTGGCCAGGGACTCGAAGGCCGACCGGCGCTGACCGGTGCGCAGTTGGGCACGGGCCAGCTCGATGTGGAAGCCGGACCGGCGCTCGCGCGGCATCGAGGCTGGCGGTGCCCACTCGCGGGCGATGTCGAGCGCGCGGTTGTTGTGATCCCCGTCGAGGCTCACGGCGAGGCTCACCTCGTGGATGTGGATACGGACGGAGTCCGGCCCGAATGCCGTCCCGCAGTAAACTTCTTCGGGAACCCGTTCAGCCAAGATGCCGGCCTCCGCGATGTGCGCATCGGCTGCACCCGCATCGTTCGCCCGGCCCGCGACGACAGCCGCGCGCATGTGGAGCGCGCCAAGCGCGGCGGCACCCGCCGTATCGTCAGGGCTGGGGCACGCGTCGATGGCCGTCTCCAGCGCCCGCAGCCCCAGCACGTAGGACCGGGCCGCCAGGAATACCTCCGTCTGGACGTACGCAGCTACAGCGATGAGCAGCGGGTCCTCGGCCTGGTCGCTGGCCCATCGCATCACGTCGATCAGGCGCGCGGACAGGTCGTGCGAGCCCGCCTTGTACGTCACGGCGTCCGCCGAGCGAGCAGCCCGTACCAGCAGGCGTACCGCCCGAGCCCGCCCCTCCGTATCGGCCGTGTGCACGGCGTGCAGCAGGTCCGCGATCAGCTCGGGCGCTCCGGCGGCGAGGCGGCTGTACTGGGCCGCCAGGCGCTGGCTCTTGGCGGACGCTACCGCAGCGTGCAGCGCATCGAGCGGTCGGCCTGGCCGCCCCTCCGTGCCGATGTCGTACCCGGCGATAGCCACCGACAGCCGAGGCAGTGCGACCTGCACGCGCTCGGACATGCGCCCCTGGCCACCCGTCACCAGCCGCGAGGGATCGGTGCCGAGCGCGTCGGCGAGCGCGTCGAGAGTGCGGTCACTCGGGGTGCGGGCACCGCGCTCGATACTGCGGATCATCGCGAGCGAGACACCCGAGATCCGCGAGAGATCCGCCTGCGTCATACGGCGGGCCCGGCGGTGGGTGGCGATGCGGTGACCGATGTGCGGACGGTCGGAGGCCATGCGTGCTCCTCAGGACAGGCTGCTCGCACCGTACCCGTACGAGTGCGTGGAGACCTGGAGAACTTTCGTCGTGGTACCCCCCCCGAAAAGTGTCAGCGCACGATGCCCAGCAGCTGGTGGAGGTCGTCGATTCGCCAGTCCGCCTCGGCGGCTTCCGGGGTGTCAGCCCAGAGGTATCCCCATGGGCCGCGGCGCAGATGCGCGGTGCGCAGTCCGGCCGCACGAGCCGGGGCGATGTCATTCGCTGGATGGTCACCGACGTACAGCGTCTCGTGCGACGGTGTGCCTGCGGCGTCCAGGACGCGGGCGAAGAAAGCGTGCGACGGCTTCGCGACGCCCCACTCGCCTGAGGTGGCGATGAGATCGGCGGGCAGATCGAGCGCGCGCAGCAGTTCGCCCGCTCGGGCCGTCTGGTTGCCTGCGATCACCACGCGGACACCGCATTCCTGGAGAGCCGCGAGCGCTGATCGGACGTCCGGGTACAGGTCGCTGTCATCCAGCTGCTCGCCGCGCCCGGTGACCTCCCGCGCCGCGTACTCCGCAGCGATGTCGAGGCCGGGTTTGATCAAGCGGAGGGCGTCCGAGTTGTCCCGGCCCTGCGCGACGACGGCACCGACGAGCGCGGCGACCGTATGCCTGGGCGCCCTCAGCCAGTCCGCCCAGGACGCCCAGTACCGGTCATCGCGGACCAGCGTCTCGCCGACATCGAAGACCACCGCACGAATCATGGCGGCGATTGTATGGCTATTGCGATACGCGACCGAGGAGCAGCCGGACATGACGATGCGCCCCCGCCCTCCCGGAGGAGGGCAGGGGCTTGGTGCGTCATTCGGCTGGTGTCGGTGGTGAGCCGTTGAGTGCGACGTCTACGCGGTCGACCGCATCTCGCAGGGACGCGCCCGAGTTGGGGGGGAGTTCGTGTTCCACTGCGGTGAGTCGGTCCCCGATCCCGTCCAGGCGCAACATCACCCCCTTGCGCTCGGGGACTCCGGGACGCTCGTCGACGCTGTTCCAGTCAGTGATGAAGTCGTCGACCGTACCGATGGTGCGGCCAAGGCGGCGGGCTATGCGCCATGCCAGTCCCAGCAGTACGCCGAACAGCGGCCCGGCGCAGTGGAGTTGATGCGGCTGCTCAATGTCCCCGACCCGCTGGCGGGCGCCACCGTCGGGGTGGACCCGCTCGGCCGGGCGCGCGCCGAGTTCGATGCCCGGCGTGCCAGGAAGCGCCAGGAGCTGGGGTGGGACCGGGGGCGACGGGGACGGCTGGGAGGAGGAGCCGTCGTACGAGTTCACCCCACCCCGCAAGGGGCTGCGCTCCTGGTGGCGGGGGGGGGTCGCCCCGGCCACCGAGGCCCCGCCCGCGCCCGCCCCGGTGCCGCGGCAGCCGTGCGCCGGCCCACGATCTGCCCGCACTGTCCGATCCCGGTCGCCTTCGACCGGTCCCGGCTGGTCGCCCTCGACTCCAACTGCGACTGGGCCCGCGAGAAGCGGCGGCTGTGCGACGCCGTACTGGACCGCGAACTGTTCATGGTGGGCGGGGAGGAGGCGCGGGGGTACGGCGCCGGGGCGTCACCGTCCCCGGAGGTCCGGGCGGCCAACGCCGCCGCGCTCTACCGGTGGGCGGTCCGGCACTGACGCGCCCCCCGGGTCAGCCGTCGGCTCGCCACCGTACTGCCCCGGCTGAGCGAGGCGTCGGGGCCGGTGGGCCGGGCGGCGGTCGGGCAGATCCTGGAGGCGGAGCGGGGTCCGTTGCTGACCGACGAGGTCTGGCTGGCGCTGCACCGGGCGGCCCGCCGCGACGGTACGTCCGAACCGCCGGGGACCGCCCATGACACCGGCCGGGTGTACGGGCCGCCGAAGGGATACCTGCCGCGTACGGAACCCCGCCCGGAGTCCCGTACTCAGGAGCCCCGTACCCGGGGGCGGTTCGTACCGCCCTCCGCCGTGTCGCCCTCGGTCTTCCGGGACGACCACGGGACGGGGGGCAATGTCCGGATGGTCCTGATCGGCTTCGCCGGCCTGATCCCGGCCATCGTCGCGGCCCTGGTCGTGGTGGTGCTGACGATGTGATCGAGTCACGATGGGGGCATGGGATTTCATGTCGACTCCGAGACCGGCCGCCTCGGCCGCGTCATACTGCACCGCCCCGATCTCGAACTGAAGAGGCTCACCCCGGGCAACAAGGACGCGTTGCTCTTCGACGATGTGCTCTGGGTACGCCGCGCACAGGAGGAACACGACGCGTTCGCCGGGGTGCTGAGGGAGAGAGGGGTGCAGGTCCATCTCTTCGGCGATCTCCTGCGCGAGTCGCTGGAGATCCCGGAGGCGCGCGGGCTCGTACTGGACCGGGTCTTCGACGAGAAGGCGTACGGGCCGCTCGCCACCAACCACCTTCGGGAGATCTTCGACGGACTGTCCGCGGCCGAGCTGGAGGAGGCGCTGGTCGGCGGGATGACCAAGCGTGAGTTCCTGGAGCGGCACGCGGAGCCGACCTCGGTGCGCTTCCATGTGATGGGGCTCGACGACTTCCTGCTCGACCCGCTGCCCAACCACCTCTTCACCCGCGACACCTCCGCCTGGATCTATGACGGGGTGTCCATCAACGCCATGCGCTGGCCGGCCCGGCAGCGCGAGACCGTGCACTTCGAGGCGATCTACAAGCACCATCCCCTCTTCGCCGGATCCGGCGCCCCGGCCGGGGACTTCCACCACTGGTCGGAGGGGCAGGACGACTACCCCTCCACCATCGAGGGCGGCGATGTGCTGGTCATCGGCGGGGGCGCCGTACTGATCGGGATGAGCGAGCGCACCACCCCGCAGGCGGTGGAGATGCTGGCGCGCGGGCTGTTCGCGGCCGGTTCCGCCACCACGATCGTGGCGCTCGACATGCCCAAGCGCCGGGCGTTCATGCATCTCGACACGGTGATGACGATGGTCGACGGTGCCACGTTCACGCAGTACGCGGGGCTCGGCATGCTCCGCTCGTACACCATCGAACCCGGCGGTGACGGCCTGGAGCTGAAGGTCACGGACCATCCGCCGGAGCATATGCACCGGGCCATCGCGGCGGCCCTGGGGCGGCCGGAGATCCGCGTGCTGACCGCCACCCAGGACGTGCACTCGGCGGCGCGCGAGCAGTGGGACGACGGCTGCAACGTCCTGGCCGTCGAGCCGGGGGTGGTCGTCGCGTACGAACGCAACGTCACCACCAACACGTATCTGCGCGAGCAGGGCATCGAGGTGATCGAGATCCCGGGCAGCGAGCTGGGCCGGGGCCGGGGCGGGCCGCGCTGTATGAGCTGTCCGGTGGAGCGGGCGGCTGTGGAGTAGAGCGGCCGTGGAGCGGAACGTCGTGGAGTGGAGCGGCGGTACGGCGATGGGGCGGCGATGCGGTAAGCGGCCGTATAGCAATACGGGGCATCGTATATAGTTACAGCTTCACATGGGCTCGTACCCCTGTTTGTCCCTGTTCTGAACCCTTTCCGCCTCTCTCGTGCCCCAGGAGCAGCCACCATGGCGATACACCTCGAAGGCCGCCACTTCCTCAAGGAGCTGGACTTCACGGCCGAGGAGTTCCGCGGCCTGATCGATCTGGCCGCCGAGCTGAAGGCGGCGAAGAAGGCGGGTACCGAGGTCCAGCGGCTGCGGGGCAGGAACATCGCGTTGATCTTCGAGAAGTCCTCGACCCGCACCCGCTGCGCCTTCGAGGTGGCGGCTGCCGACCAGGGCGCCTCCACGACGTATCTCGACCCGTCGGGCTCGCACATCGGCAAGAAGGAGTCGGCCCGGGACACCGCGCGCGTCCTCGGTCGGATGTTCGACGGCATCGAGTTCCGGGGGGATGCCCAGGCGACGGTCGAGGAGCTGGCGGCGCACGCCGGTGTCCCGGTCTTCAACGGGCTGACGGACGACTGGCACCCCACCCAGATGCTCGCCGACGTGCTCACCATGACCGAGCACACCGACAAGCCCCTGACGGAGACCGCCTTCGCCTACCTCGGGGACGCCCGCTTCAACATGGGCAACTCGTACCTGGTCACCGGTGCGCTGCTCGGAATGGACGTACGGATCGTCGCACCGCGCGCCTACTGGCCGGCGGACGAGATCCTCGCCCTGGCCCGCGAGGCCGCCGAGGAGAGCGGGGCCCGGCTCACCCTCACCGAGAGCGTCGAGGAGGGCGTCGCGGGCGCGGACTTCGTGACCACCGATGTCTGGGTGTCGATGGGGGAGCCCCAGGAGGTCTGGGACGAGCGGATCGAGGCGCTCGGCCCGTACGCCGTGACCATGGACGTGCTGCGCGCGACCGGCAACCCCGGGGTGAAGTTCCTGCACTGCCTGCCGGCCTTCCATGATCTGGGCACGGCGGTCGGCCGCGAGATCCACGCGCGCCACGGGCTGACCTCGCTGGAGGTCACCGACGAGGTCTTCGAGTCGGCGCACTCGGTCGTCTTCGACGAGGCGGAGAACCGGCTGCACACCATCAAGGCCGTGCTGGTCGCGACGCTGGCGCGGACTCCCTGACGCGCATGGGGGTCAGACGGCGGGCAGGGTGAACCAGACCGCCTTGCCTCGTTCCGTGGGGCGATGGCCGCAGGCCGAGCTGAGCGTACTGATCAGCAGCAGGCCGCGGCCGTCCTCCTGCCAGGGGTCCGGCATGGACCCGGGGTGGGCGAGATCGCCCGGCGGCGCCGGGTCGCGGTCGTGCACCTCGACCTGGCAGCCGCTCGGCAGCAGCTCCACGACCAGCTCGATGGGCTGGTCGCCCGCGGTGTGCTGGATGGCGTTGGCGACCAGTTCCGCGGTGAGCAGCTCGGCGGTGTCGCTGTGGGCGGACTCCGTCAGATGTGCCAGCGCCGACCGCACCAGGGCGCGCGCGAGCGGCACGGCTTCCGCGCTGTGCGGCAGCGTGATGCGCCAGGGTGAGGCGTCTTCGGTGTCCGGCATGGGCGGGTGGTCCGATCGAGGGCCGCGCGGGTCGGCGCGCGGGTCGTGGGGCGGGCGGGTTCTCGCGGCAAGTCCTATTACATTCAACTTTACGGTGCCTAAAAGGTAGGGCAAAGGGTCGGCTGCCCGGGGCACGGAGGACCTTCGCCCCTTGCGCGGGGGGCCTTCGGCCCCGAGGGGCGGGGTCTTGGGCGAGGTGGGCCCGGGAGGGGTGCGCGCTCTTCTATCGCGTGGTCGTGACGACGGTCACATGCGAGTGATACCTTTTTACGGGGCCGGTACGGCGAACCCGTACGCGCCCTCCAGGTGACCGGCACACTCCGCCGAAGGAGGCCGCACTCCATGAGCCCGTTCCCCGGCTCCGCGTCCCGCACCCCGAAGTGGCACCATCTGCGGCTGACCAGAGAAGACGGTGTCGCGACCGTCACCCTCGCCCGCCCCGGGAAACTCAACGCGCTCACCTTCGGCGCCTACGCCGATCTGCGCGATCTGCTCGCCGAACTGTCCCGGGAGCGCTCCGCGCGCGCCGTGGTGCTGGCCGGGGAGGGGCGCGGCTTCTGCTCGGGCGGCGATGTGGACGAGATCATCGGCGCGACCCTGGCCATGGACACCGGGCAGCTCCTCGACTTCAACCGGATGACCGGGCAGGTCGTCCGGGCCATCAGGGAGTGCCCCTTTCCGGTGATCGCCGCAGTGCACGGAGTCGCCGCCGGGGCCGGGGCCGTCCTCGCCCTCGCCGCCGACTTCCGTATCGCGGACCCCACCGCCCGCTTCACCTTCCTCTTCACCCGGGTCGGCCTCTCCGGCGGCGACATGGGCGCGGCCTATCTGCTGCCCCGGGTCGTCGGGCTCGGCCACGCGACCCGGCTGCTGATGCTCGGCGAGCCCGTACCGGCGCCGGAGGCCGAGCGGATCGGGCTGCTCAGTGAGCTGACCGACGAGGGGCGCGCCGACGCCCGCGCGGGCGAACTGGCGCGCAGGCTGGCGGCGGGCCCGGCTCTCGCGTACGCGCAGACCAAGGCGCTGCTCACCGCGGAGCTGGACATGCCGCTCGCCGCCGCCGTCGAACTCGACGCCGCCACCCAGGCGTTGCTGATGCACGGCGAGGACTACGCGGAGTTCCACGCGGCCTTCACCGGGAAACGCCCGCCGAAGTGGCAGGGGCGCTGACCGTGTCCGCGCCGGCCGCGCCCGCGCGTATCGCCGTCATCGGCGGCGGACCCGGCGGGCTGTACGCGGCGGCCCTGCTCAAACAGCTCGACCCCACCCGCGAGATCACCGTCTGGGAACGGCGCGCGCCCGACGAGACGTTCGGCTTCGGGGTGGTCCTCTCCGACGAGACGCTCGGCGGCATCGAGGCCGCGGACCCCCTGCTCCACGACGCGCTCCGGGACGCGTCCGTCCGCTGGGACGACATCGACATCGTCCACCGGGGACGTACCCTCACCTCGGGCGGCCACGGCTTCGCCGCGCTCGGCAGACAGCGGCTGCTGGAGATCCTGCACCGGCGGTGCGCCTCCCTCGGCGTACGGCTCCGCTTCCGCACCGAAGCGCCACCCGCCGCCGAACTCGCCGCCACCCACGACCTGGTGGTCGCCGCCGACGGGGTCCACAGCCTCACCCGCGCGGCACACCACGACGCCTTCGGGCCGACCGTCACCGCCCATCGCTGCCGCTACATCTGGCTCGCGGCGGACTTCGCCCTCGACGCGTTCCGCTTCGAGACCGCCGAGACCGAACACGGGGTGATGCAGCTCCACGGCTATCCGTACGAGCGGAACGCCACCGGGGGCCGCAGCACGGTCATCGTCGAAATGCGCGAAGAGGTCTGGCGCGCCGCCGGCTTCGCGGACCTCGGCGTACGGGAGTCCACCGAGCGCTGCGCCGAACTGTTCACCGACGCGCTGGGCGGGCGCCCGTTGCGCTCCGGTCCCTCCGCCACCTGGAACACGTTCCGCACGGTCGTCAACGAGCGCTGGAGCCACGGGAGTACGGTCCTCATCGGCGACGCCGCCCACACCGCCCACTTCTCCATCGGGTCCGGCACCAAACTCGCCGTCGAGGACGCCCTCGCCCTCGCCGCCTGTATCGAGGAGCGACCGGACCTGCCCGCCGCACTCGCCGCGTACGAGAGCGAACGCCGCCCGGTCGTCGAGTCCACCCAGCGCGCGGCCGCCGCCAGTCTGCGCTGGTTCGAGGAGCTGGCGGGCTATGTCCACCAGCCGCCGAGCCAGTTCGCCTTCGGCCTGCTCACCCGGAGCCGCCGGGTCACCCACGGCAATCTGCGGCTGCGCGACCCCGGCTTCACCCGCGCGGTGGAGGAGGAGTTCGGCTGCCCGCCCGGCACACCCCCGATGTTCACCCCCTTCCGGCTGCGCCGACTGACCCTGCGCAACAGGATCGTCGTCTCGCCCATGGACATGTACTCCGCCGTGGACGGCGTCCCCGGCGACTTCCACCTCGTCCATCTCGGAGCGCGCGCCCTGGGCGGCGCCGGTCTGGTGATGACCGAGATGGTGTGCGTCAGCCCCGAGGGCCGGATCACCCCCGGCTGCACCGGTCTCTACACCCGTGAGCAGGGCGAGAGTTGGCGCCGGGTCACCGACTTCGTCCACCGGTCCTCACCCGGTACGGCGATCGGCGTCCAGCTCGGCCACGCGGGCCGCAAGGGCTCCACCCGCCGGATGTGGGACGGCATGGACGAGCCGCTCCCGGTGGACAACTGGCCGCTGGCCGCCGCCTCGCCGCTGCCGTACCGGCCGGGCGTCAGCCAGGTCCCGCACCAGCTCGACCTGCGCCAACTCGACCTGATACGCGAACAGTTCGCCGCAGCCGCCCGGAGGGCCCAGCGCAGCGGCTTCGATCTGCTCGAACTGCACTGTGCTCACGGCTACTTGCTCTCCGGTTTCCTTTCCCCGCTGACCAATCGGCGCACCGACGCGTACGGCGGTTCGCTGGCGAACCGGCTGCGCTTCCCGCTCGAAGTCCTGGACGCCGTACGTGCCGACTGGCCCGCCGAACTCCCCGTCACCGTACGGATATCCGCCACCGACTGGGCGCCGGGCGGCACCACCCCCGAGGAGGCCGTCGCGATGGCCCGCGCCTTCGCCGCGCACGGCGCCGACGCGATCGATGTCTCCACCGGCCAGGTCGTCGCGGACGAACGCCCCGAGTTCGGCCGCTCGTATCAGACGCCGTTCGCCGATCTGATCCGCAACGCCCTGTCCGTCCCGGTCATCGCGGTCGGCGCGATCTCCTCCTGGGACGACGTCAACTCCCTTATCCTCGCGGGCCGTACAGACCTGTGTGCCCTCGCCCGCCCCCATCTCCACGACCCGCACTGGACCCTGCACGCCGCCGCCGAACAGGGGTACCAGGGCCCGGCCGCCCCCTGGCCCATGCCCTACCGCGCGGGCAGCCGGCCGCCCCCGACGGGCCGCGCGGACCGCCCGACACCACGGCTCACGCCGGGCCCTCCCCGCTGAACGGCGGGGTCACAAAGGCGAGCGCCGTGTCCCGCAGCAGGGTGTGGAGCCGGGTGAAGACCTGCGCGGAACGGTCGCCGGGCCAGTCCCGGGGCAGCAGCGCGGCGGGCAGACCGGGGTCGGCGTACGGCAGATGGCGCCAGGAGTCCAGGGCGAGCAGATAGTCGCGGTAGGCGTCCTCGGGCGAACCCCCCGCCCCGCTGTCCCAGTCGTTCAGCACCGGCTCGTGCGCGGCCAGGAACTCCTCGTGCCGGGCGGCGATCGAGGCCAGGTCCCACCAGCGGCCCACCGCGTCCGCCGTGGCCTCGAAACCGAGGTGGTCACCGCCGAACAGCCCGACGTACGGGTCGAGTCCGAGCCGCCGCAAGGTGTGCCGGGTCTCCTCGTGGAGCCGGGCCGGCGCGATCCAGACACCGGGGGCGACCGTACCGAAGCCGAGCCTGCCCAGCCGGGAGCGCAGCAGGTGGCGCTTGTGCCGCTCGGTCTCCGGGACGGTGAACACGGCCAGCACCCAGCCGTCGGAGAGCCGGGGCGCCGGGCGGGCGTAGATCCGGCGGTCGCCGTCGTCGAGCAGCTCCCTGCCCTCCGCCGACAGGACATAACCGGCCGCGCCGTCCGCCGTACGCTCGGGCAGCAGCAGCCCGCGCCGCTTGAGCCGGGACACCGCCGACCGTACGGCGGGCGCGTCCACACCGAGCGCGCCCAGCAGCCGGATCAGCTCCGCCACGGGCAACGGGGCGCCCGCCGCCGTACGGCCGTAGGCGCCGTACAGGGTGACGATCAGGGATCGGGGGGTGTGCTGCTCGGCCACGCGGATCACTTTAGACCGACCGGTGAATGGGGGGGCGTGTCGTGGGGGCTTCCCGCTCAGCCGGGCTCCGCGCGCGCCCCGGACGGCTCGCGCAGCAGGAAGCGCTGGAGCTTGCCCGTGGGCGTACGGGGAAGCGCGTCCAGGAAGACGACCGAGCGCGGACACTTGTACGGGACCAGCCGGGCCCGTACGAACTCCCGCAGCGCCCCCGCGGTGCCCTCGTCCCGCGCCACTCCCGCGCGCAGCACGACATACGCGGCCACGGTCCGGCCGCGCAGCGCGTCGGGCAGCCCGACCACCGCCGCCTCGACCACATCGGGGTGGGCCAGCAGCGCGTCCTCGACCTCCGGGCCCGGGATGTTGTGACCGGCCGAGATAATCATGTCGTCCGCGCGGGCCACATAGCGGAAGTAGCCGTCCGGCTCCCGTATGTAGGTGTCCCCGGTCAGATTCCAGCCGTCCCGTACGTACTCCGCCTGGCGTGGATCCGCCAGATAACGGCACCCCACCGGCCCACGCACGGCCAGCAGCCCCGGCTCCCCGTCGGGCACCGGCACCCCCGCGCCGTCCACCACCCGCGCCTGCCACCCCGGCACCGGCACACCGGTGAAGCCGGGTCTGGCGGCTCCGTCGGCGGCGGAGACGAAGATGTGGAGCAGCTCGGTCGCACCGATCCCGTTGATGAGCCGCAGCCCGGTCCGCCCGTGCCACGCGCGCCAGGTGGCCTCGGTGAGATTCTCGCCGGCCGACACACACCGGCGCAGCGAGGAGATGTCGTACGGTCGCGCCGCCAGTTCGTCGAGCATCACGCGGTACGCGGTCGGCGCGGTGAACAGGACCGACACCCGGTGCTCCGCGACCGCCGCCAACAGCTGCCGGGGCGTGGCCTGTTCGAGCAGCAGCGCACACGCTCCGGCCCGCATCGGGAACACCACCAGGCCGCCCAGACCGAAGGTGAAACCGAGCGGTGAGCTGCTCGCGAACAGATCCCCGGGCCCCGGCCGCAGCACCTGGCGCGAGAAGGTGTCGGCCACGGCCAGCACATCGCGGTGGAAGTGCGCGCACCCCTTGGGTCGGCCGGTCGTCCCCGAGGTGAAGGCGATCAGCGCCACATCGTCCGCCGCCGTCGCCACCGCCTCGTACCGCGCCGGCCTGCCCTCCGCCAGCCGCAGCAGATCGTCCGGCGCGTCCCCGCCGTACGTGGTGATCAGCAGCCCCGGCACCCCGGCCCGCACCAGGTCGTCCACCGACCGGATGTCGCACAGCGCGTGTCCGACCCGGGCGATCCCGCACATCGTGGCCAGCTCGGCCGCGCGGTGCTGGGCCAGGACCGTCACCGCCACCGCGCCCGCCTTGAGCACCGCCAGCCAGCACGCGACCAGCCACGGTGTGGTGGGCCCGCGCAGCAGCACCCGGTTGCCCGGCACCACGCCCAGATCCGTGGTGAGCACATGCGCGATCCGGTCGACCCGCTCGCGCAGCTCCCCGTACGACCAGACCTCGCCCGCGCCGGTACGGAGGACGGGCCGTCCCGCGCCGAACCGCTCGGCCGTACGGTCCAGCAGCTCGGCGCCGCAATTGAGCCGGTCGGAGGCGGGGGCCCCGGAGGGAAGGGGAAGAATCCGGGGCCACTGCTCGGCGGGCGGCAGATGGTCGCGCGCGAAGGTGTCGATGTGGGCGGACGGTGTCAGCTCCATGGTTCGCCCCCTAGAGGTGGTGGCGTCGCTCATCGAGCGTATCGTGAAGTTGACGACAGTCAACCGTACGCGATAGACGCGCTGGAAGTGGGGGCCCGGATGCCCGTATTCTCGCTCGATCCGGTACAGAACGACTGGTGCGCACAGCTGCGCACACTGGCCGTGGAACGGCTGCGCCCGCTCATCAAGAAGGGTGGACCCGGAAGAGTCAACCGGGAATTGGTCTCTACTCTCGGCCAACTGGGCCTATTGAAAAGGCTGTTCAGCTCAGGCGCACTGGAAATATGCCTGCTGCGTGAGTCCTTGGCCCAGGGGTGCACCGAGGCGGAGACCGCGCTCGCGCTCCAGGGCCTCGGTACGTACCCGGTCGTCCTGGCCGGTACGCGCACGCAGCGGGACCGCTGGGTGCCCGAGGTATGCGCGGGCCGGGCGGTGGCGGCGTTCGCGCTGAGCGAGCCCGGAGCGGGGTCGGACGCCGCCGCGCTCGCCCTGCGGGCCGTACCGGACAGTGGCGGCGACGGCTGGCGGCTGACCGGTGAGAAGCGCTGGATCTCCAACGCGCCCGAGGCCGACTTCTACACGGTCTTCGCCCGCACCGGGAGCGAGCAGGCCGGGAGCGACGAGGCCGGGGGCGGCGGGACCGGCGGGGGCGCCGCGGCCCGGTCCATCACCGCTTTCCTCGTCCCCGCGGACCGGCCGGGCCTGTCGGGATCCGCGATCGAGATGCTCTCCCCGCACCCCATCGGCGCCCTCGCCTTCGACGGTGTGCCGGTGACTCGCGCGGATGTGCTCGGCGAGGTGGGCCACGGCTTCCGCGTCGCGATGAACACACTGAACCTGTTCCGCCCCAGCGTCGGCGCCTTCGCGGTGGGCATGGCGCAGGCCGCCCTGGACGCGACCCTCGAACACACCGCGCACCGCACCGCGTTCGGCGGCCCGCTCAAGGACCTCCAGTCCGTCGCGCACCAGGTCGCGGAGGTGGCGACCCGGGTCGAGGCGGCGCGGCTGCTGGTGTACGCGGCGGCCTGCGCGTACGACACGGGCGCCCCGGACGTACCCGCCCGCTCGGCCATGGCGAAGCTGTACGCCACCGAGACCGCGCAGTACGCCGTGGATGTCGCCGTCCAGCTGCACGGCGCCCGTGCCCTCCAGCGGGGCCATCCGCTCGAACACCTCTACCGCGAGGTCCGGGCGACCCGGATCTACGAGGGTGCCAGCGAGATCCAACGCACCATCATCGCAAAGGAGTTGTACGGATCCGGAGCCGCGGGCCGAGCAGTGTCCGCATCCGGGCCGCACGCGACGGAGCCCCGCCGATGACCCTGGAGCGCGTCAATCCCCCCGGGCTCGCCCCCGCCACCGGCTTCTCGCACGCCGTCACCGCCACCGGGGGCCGGCTGGTCCTGCTGGCCGGGCAGACCGCCCTCGACGGAGACGGCGAGGTCGTCGGGGCGGACCTCCCCGCCCAGTTCGAGACCGCCCTCGCCAATCTGCTGGCCGCGCTCGCGGCGGCGGGCGGTGCGCCGGGCGAGCTGGCCAGGGTGACCGTCTACGCCACCGATATCGCCGACTACCGTGCCCACGCACCCCAACTCGGCGCGATCTGGCGTCGGTTGGCGGGCCGCGACTATCCGGCCATGGCGGTGATCGGAGTTGTACGGCTCTGGGACGAACAGGCCCTGGTCGAGCTGGACGGCATCGCCGTACTGCCCTGAGCGCCTGCGGGCGTCCCCGGCGGGGGCCGGGCCCATCGGTGGGGTCTCCGGGCCCAGTTGACGGGCCCGGGTGTCAAGGGCGGGTAAAAATCGATCACTGTACGGGGCAACCCGCGCGGCCCTTGGAACGTCTTCTCGGCTGTAGTGACCCCGCTCGACCGTGGTGTCATGCGTACGTGCCGGGGCCCGGCACGAGGCATGCGCGGCGAGGAGGCCGGCGGGGAGTCGTTCTCGGAGACCTTTGGGTACGTGCATACTCGGTATCTATTGCTTCGAGGTTTTGTTCGATTTGATACCTCATGGTTGGGGGAGATTTGCGCAGTAACACAAAGAGAGCGGGCGCGGTCATGGTGGCCGCCCTGCTCACCGCCGGACTCACGTCGGGGGCGGCCGTGGGGGCGGTTCCGGACTCCGGCGGCAGTAGTACGGCCGGGCAGGCGTTCGGCGCGCGGGCCGCGCAGGCGGAGCGGGGTTCTTCCGTGGTGACCCTGATCACCGGGGACCAGGTCCATCTGGACCCCGCGGGCCAGGTGACACGCATTCAGCGCGCCAAGGGCCGCGAGGGCATCCGGATCGCCGTCAACCGCGTCGCGGGCGATGTGTATGTCCTGCCCGCCGATGTCTCCGACCTGATCGGCCGGGGCGAGCTGGACCGGCGGCTGTTCAATGTGAGCGGTCTGATCAGGGCCGAGTACGACGACGCGCACCGCGAGACGCTGCCGCTGATCGTCTCGTACACGAAGGACAAGGCCCGCGCGAAGGCCGCCATCGAGGACGCGGACGTCTCCGTGCGCCGTAACCTCCCGGCCGTCGGCGGGGAGGCGCTCACCGCGCCCAAGACCGACACCGCCGAGGTGTGGGAGGCGCTCACCTCCGAGGGCGGGCAGGGGACCGAGGCGCGTACGGCCGCGCCCGGTATCGCCCGGGTGTGGCTGGACGGTGTGCGCAAGGCGGCGCTGGACAAGAGTGTGCCGCAGATCGGCGCGCCGACCGCGTGGGGCGCCGGGTACGACGGCAAGGGCGTGAAGGTCGCGGTCCTGGACACCGGTGTGGACCAGACGCATCCCGATCTCAAGGGTGTGGAGATAACCCAGAAGGACTTCTCCGGCTCGGGCAACACCGTGGACCACATCGGTCACGGCACCCATGTCGCGTCCACCGTGGCGGGCTCGGGCGCCAAGTCCGGCGGGAAGTTCAAGGGGGTCGCGCCCGGCGCGAAGATCCTCGACGGCAAGGTGCTCGACGACACCGGTTTCGGTGAGGACTCCGGCATCATCGCGGGCATGCAGTGGGCCGCCGACCAGGGTGCGAAGATCGCCAACCTCAGCCTCGGCGGCGAGGACACCGCGGAGAACGACCCGCTGGAGACGGCGGTCAACAGGCTCTCCGCGCAGAAGGACATTCTCTTCGTCATCGCGGCGGGCAACGAAGGCCCCGGCGTGAGCACGATCGGCTCACCGGGCAGCGCTGCCTCCGCCCTGACCGTGGGCGCGGTCGACCGCAAGGACGGGATCGCCGACTTCTCCAGCATCGGCCCCACCGCGGACGGCTCGCTCAAGCCCGACATCACCGCCCCCGGCGTCGACATCGTCGCGGCCAAGGCGGCGCAGGGCAGCCTCGGCTCCCCGGCCGGCGCGGGCTATGTGTCGATGTCCGGTACGTCGATGGCGACCCCGCACGTGGCGGGTGCCGCCGCGATCCTCGCCCAGCGGCACCCCGACTGGACCGGCAAGCGCATCAAGCAGGTGCTGACCGCGTCCGCCAAGTCCGGCGCGGGTCTGACGGCCTATCAGCAGGGCGCCGGCCGCGCCGATGTGACCAGGGCGATCACCCAGACCGTGGTCAGCGAGCAGACGTCGGTCAACTTCGGCCTCCAGCGGTGGCCGCACACCAACGCCAAGCCGATCACCAAGCAGGTGACCTACAGCAACAGCGGTACGGAGCCGGTCACCCTGGACCTCTCGCTGGAGACGGCGGGACCCACCGGCAAGGCGGCCCCGGCCGGATTCTTCGCGACGAGCGCGAACCAGGTCACCGTCCCCGCGGGCGGCACGGCCGGTGTCACCCTCACCGCGAACACCTCGATCGGCGGTGTGGACGGTGGGTTCTCCGGCGCGGTCGTGGCCAGGGCGACGGAGGGCGGCCAGAGCGTCCGTACCTCCTTCGGTGTGGTCCGCGAGAAGGAGTCGTACGACGTCACACTGAAGTTCGTCAACGCCAAGGGCAAGCCCTCCCCGGCGATGGCCATGGTCATCGGCCACACCAACGATGTCTGGAAGAACGCGAACGGCAACGCGAAGGACGGCGTCGCGAAGATCCGGCTCGAAAAGGGTTCCTACCTGGTCGACGCGCCGATCATGACCTCCCAGGGCAGCCGGGGCGAGGATCTCGCCCTGATGGTGCAGCCGCAGCTGTCGGTCACCAAGAACACCACCGTCGTCTTCGACGCGCGCAAGGCGAAGCCGGTGAGCATCACCGCGCCCGACTCCGCGAAGGTCGTCGAGACCTACACGGGCTACGCCCTGAACACGCCCGCCGGTGGCTTCACCGCCGGCTGGTCGCTGGAATCCTTCAAGGGCGTGAGCCTCGGACAGGTCGGCGCGGCGGTGCCCGCCTCGAAGTTCGACGCGCAGGTCGGCGGTACCTGGCAGAAGGGATCGACCAGCTACAACCTGCTCTACAACCGAGCCGGTTCGCAGTACACCGGGTTCACCCGCAAGGCCGCCAAGGGCGAGCTGGCCCAGGTGAACCTGAAGATCGGCTCCTCCGCCAAGAGCCGCAAGGGCTCCGTCAACCCGTACTGGAGCAAGAACAACCTGACCGGGGGCGGTACGTACACCAAGGGCTTCGCATTGCCGGGCGCGGTGAAGGCGTACGTCACCACGCCCAAGGGCTTCAAGTGGGCCTTCAACGTCGGCCAGGGATCCAGCACGGACGAGTGGAGCGACCTGGAGCTCTACGGCGGGTTCAGGGCCTACCAGGCCAAGAAGGTCTACACCCACACCTACAACGTCGGTGTGTTCAGCCCGAGGATCGACGGGAACAGCAACGCGCTGCGGCTGGGCAACGAGATGCTGGCCTGCGTGGCCGAGTTCGCCGACGGATCCGGTAACGCGGGCTACTCCCAGGTGACCAAGCAGCAGACGGTGATCACCGTTGACGGCAAGAAGATCGTCAACGTGCGGGGCCCGCTCTGCGAGTACACCGACCAACTGGTCGACACCTCGGCGAAGTACCGGATCAGCACGGACGCGACCCGCTCCACCAAGGTCGCCGGTGTCAGCACCCGGATCGCCGCGGCCTGGACCTTCACCTCGAAGAAGACCTCCGACACCAAGATCGTGACGCTGCCGCTCTCCACGGTCGGCTTCGCCCCGAAGCTGACCCGGGCGAGCACCGCGGCGGCCGGCAAGAAGCTCACCGTACCGCTGTCCATCCAGGGCCCGGCGGCCAAGAACTTCAAGTCGCTCTCGGTGCAGGTCTCCTACGACGGCGGCAAGAAGTGGTCCAAGGCGCCGGTCACCACCAAGAGCGGTAAGCGCAGCCTGTCCCTGAGCCACCCGAAGAAGGCCACGTCGGTCTCCTTCAAGGCGAAGCTCACGGACCGGAGCGGCAACACCTACGACGTCACCGTCGAGAAGGCGTACCTGCTCAAGTAGGTCCGAAGAACCTCGCGCGGCAGCCCGAGGAGCGCAGCGAGCGGTACGCGGCCGGCCGCGTCCGGGGAATCAGCACGATCCCCCGGACGCGGCCGGTCTCTTCTGTGTCAAGAAGTTTTTTACGGCCAGTGGCTTGAATGCGCTGGTTTGGTCGGGATCATCGGGGAGTAGCGCAGGTCACTGGGAAAACCCCTCTCATTCGAATGCGAGTTGACGTAGGCTGGATGAAGATTGATGAAGTTAACAGCCAGTAAAATTGGGCTGGTTCCACTTGCGGGAGCAAGCTCGACGGCTGTTGACTCTGTATCGGTCGGCCGAACGGGCAGACACCAAAACGGGGGCGTAGAGGTGTCGCAGGTATTTCCTTCACTGCGCACCACTCCGTCAAAATTTGAACATCGAAGGGAAGTCGCTGTGCCGGAATCATCCGACCGCGCCGAAGTGTTCGAGGGCCTGGCCCACATCATTTCGAACATTCTCAAGATTCCGCTCGACCGGATAACCGAGGAGTCGAGGATCACCGACCTCGCACTGGTCGAATCCATCAAGCTCCTCCGGATCGCCGGGAAGATGGAGCGTCAATTCGGGATCGAGCTGGAAGACGACGTCCTCTTCCAGAAGGCCCCGCTGGGAGATATCGCGAACGAGGTCGTCGCTCTGCGGCGGGCCGCGCGTGACGAGCAGAGGTCGGCGGCCTGATGACCCTGCTTCCCGCTTCCGTCCGGACCCTGGGCGGTATGTTCGACCATGCGGCGGAGCGTTATCCGGGGAAAACGATCGGGTCCTTCCCCAAAGAGGAATCCGTCGATTTCGAGGAACTCGCCAGGAGCGGCCGCGAGGTGGCGCACCGCCTGCTGGCCGCCGGTATCGAGCCGGGCATGCCCGTCGCCGTACTGATCCGCTCCAACCTGGAGCTGCTGCGCGCCCTCGGCGGCGTCGCGGCGGCGGGCGCGGTCATCGTGCCGCTCTCCGTCTCGGTGGGCCTCAGCGCGGCGTATCTGGCCCGGCTCGGCCATGTCGTGGAGGACTGCGGCGTCCGGTTCGCCGTGGTCGACGAGACCTACGCCGAGCACTTCGCGGAGCTGCTGCCGCACATCAGGACCATCACGCTGGGGCCCGGCCGTACCGATACCGCCACCGGCGGGGACGCCGGCCCGGCCGGTCTGCCGGTGGTGGACGAGGAGGACCTGGCGCTCATCCAGTACACCTCGGGCAGCACCTCGAACCCCCGCGGTGTCGCGCTGACACACCGCAATGTGCTGGCGGGGATCAGGGCGCTGCACGAGGGCGTCCGCCCCCGCGCGGACGACGTGCTCTGCCACTGGCTGCCGCTCTCCCACGACATGGGCCTCTTCTCCACGCTGGCGGGGGTGGCGGCCGGAATCGACATCCGTATCTCGGCGCCGCAGGACTTCGTCAAACATCCGGAGGAGTGGCTGCGGGAATTCTGTGCGTTCGGGGCCGATATCACCGTCGGACCGAACTTCTCGTACCGGTATCTCATCGACGCCATCGAGCCGGACGACGTCGCGGAATATGATCTCTCCTCGCTCCGGGTGGCGCTCAACGGAGCGGAACCCATCGATCCGGAACTCGTCTCCGAGTTCGGCCGCCACTTCGCCGCCGCCGGTCTGGCTCCGGAGGCCATGACCCCTTGTTACGGGCTGGCCGAGGCGACCCTCGCGGTCACTTTCGCCCCTGTCGACGAGAGGGCCGCGGTCGACTGGGTGGACCGGTCCGTGCTGAACAGCACCGGTCACGCCCGACCCGCCGAACCGCGCACTCCGGGAGCCCGGGGAATCGTCAGCTGCGGTATTCCGGTATCGAGTGTCGACGTCAGGATCACGGATAGCGGAACGGATCTCCCCGAGCGCACCGTGGGCGAGATCGAGATCCGTGGTGTCCCTGTGATGCGGGGATACTTCGGGGAAAAGGGAGAAGCCGGTGACACCGGCGCTGTCGACGGGGGCACCATCGAATGGTGCTCCACCGGAGACCTCGGCTATCTGGCGGATTCCCGGCTCTATGTGACCGGCCGCCGGAAAGAGATGATGATCCTCGGCGGGCAGAACTACTACCCGCAGGACATCGAGGACGCGATCCGGAATCTGCCGGGCGTCCACAAGGGGCACGCGATCGCCGTCGTTCTTCCGCCCGATCCCGGGACCGGAACACCCGAACGCATCGGTGTGCTCGCCGAGGTCGCCGTGGTGTCCCCGCCGTACGGGCCGACCGTATCGGCGATCAGGGAAGCCGCCGCGGGAGAGCTGGCCGGCGCCTCCGTCGACGTCGTACTCCTGCGCAGGAACGCGCTGCCACGGACCACCAGCGGAAAATTCCAGCGCCTGCTGACGCGCGGTCAGCTGCTGGAGGGAACGCTGAAGCGCGTGCTCGTCCAGGTCGCCGCGGGCGCGCCGCTTCCCCCGGACGAGGGGAGCGCGCCATCTCCCGCCTGACCATGATCCCCTCGGTGCCGGGGGACCGGGCCCGCCGGCTGGCCGACTTCCTCGGCGATCCGTTACGTCCCGACGGCCCGCTCACCTATGGGCGGGCGGTCGCGGACGACCGGCGCGAACGGTTCCCCGGCGCCTCGCTCGACGCCCTGCACGACTGGGGATACTCCGCCCACCAGGTGCCCGAGGCGCTCGGCGGGCGGCTGGCCTCCCTGGAGGAGCTGTTCGAGCTGGGACGGGTCGTCGCCGGACGTGATCCGGCGGTCGCCGTCATCGCCAACTCGCCCGTGGCATCGGCGATGCCGGTCTGGCTCGCCGGAACTCCAGCCCAGCGTAAGGAAGTCGCCCGGTCGGTCCTCAACAGCGAGCGGGTGGCCCTCGGGCTCACCGAGCGGGACCACGGCGCGGACCTGCTCTCCGGCGAGGTCACCGGCCACCGCACGGAGGCCGGTTACACCGTCAACGGCACCAAATGGCTCATCAACAACATCCGGCTGGCCCGCTTCCTGTGTCTGCTGGTCCGCGAGCCGGACAGGCAGGGGCTGCGGTCCCTGACGCTCCTGCTGATCGACCTCCACGAACTGCCGTCCGACAGCTACGAGTTGCTTCCCAAGATCTCCACCCATGGGATCCGGGGCGCGGATATCGCCGGTATCCGCTTCCGGGACGCGCGCGTTCCCGCGTCGGCCTGTGTCGGCCGGCCGGGGCGCGGCCTCGAACTCATCGCCCAGGCGCTGTTCGTGACCCGCACCCTGGTGCCCGGACTCAGTCTGGGCGCCCTCGACACCTCGCTGCGCTGCACCGTCGACTTCCTGCGCGAGCGACGGCTGTACGGCGGACTCGCGATCGACATCCCCTTCGTCCAGGACGAGTTGGCCGCGGCCTACCTCGATCTCTCCGTGGCCGAAGTGGTCGGCCGCACCTGCGTCCGGGCGCTCCACCTCCTCCCGGACCTGGCCCCGGTCTCGTCGGCCGTCGCCAAGTACCTCGTACCACACCTGGTCGAGTCACGGATGCGCGCGCTGAGCACGGTGCTCGGCGCGCGGTACTTCCTGCGCGAGGGCCACTGGGCGGGCATCTTCGAGAAGATGCTGCGGGACGTCCGGCTGTTCAGCCTCTTCGACGGGAGCGAACCGGTGGTGCTGAGCGCCCTCGCGGCGCAGGCGTCCTGTCTGGGCGAACCGGACACGGACCACCACGGCGCCGACCGCCTCTTCGCCCCGGCCGGACACCCCCAACACCCCCTCGGCGCCCATACGTTCCCCACCGTGGCGGACGAGGACCCGGTGACGGCCGGACTGGAACCGGTCTGTACGGAGCTGACGGCGCGCGCCGCCGCCGAGGAGGACACGGACCTCCATCGAGCGGCGGAGCTGCTCCGTACGCTGGGTGGGGAGCTGTACGCCGAGGCGGAGCGCTCCATCGACCCGCGCGCCGAGGCGGGGCAGCGCCTCGGCGACCGTTACGCCCGGGTGTTCGCCGCCGTGTGCCTGGCCAGGACCTGGCTCGCGGCGCCCGACGGTGGCCCCGGCGTCCCGGCGCCCTGGCTCGCGGCCGGCCTGGTGTCGCTGCTGCGCCCCGGCACCCGGATGGGGCGCGCGACCTCCCGGTCCCTCTGCGCGGAGCTGCTGCGGCTCCACGCGGACGGGACGTCCCCGTACACGATGTTCCCCACCGACAGTCGGGGGAGTGAGGCGCCATGACCACCACCCCACAGGATCCGTCCCTCGCCGTATCGCTGGAACGGGCGCTCGGCGACCCCCGGGACGAGGCGAGCCCAGGCTCCTTCGCCCGGAGTGTGCGGGCCGACCGGAAGGGTGCCTTCCCCGGGGAGTTGTGCGACGCGGCGTTCGCGTGGGGGGTCGCGGACCAGCTCGTTCCCGAGGCGTACGGCGGGCGGCTGCGCGCGCTGGAGGAGTGTTTCGCGTTGTCCCGGGTGCTGTCCCGCAGGGATCTGACCGCGACCGTCGCCATCGGGGCCAGCCTGCTGGCAAGCCTTCCGGTGTGGCTGCGCGGCACCACCGAACAGCGGCACACCGTCGCCGCGCTGCTGAGGTCGCGCGCCTTCCTCTCCTTCGCGCTGAGCGAGCGCGAGCACGGCGCGGACATCATCGCGGGCGAGGTCACCGCCCGTACCACCGACGGCGGTTGGCGGATCGACGGGACGAAGTGGCTGATCAACAACGCCGGACACGCCTCCGCGGCCACGGTCACCGCCCGTACGGGCACGGGTTTCCGGGGCCTGACCCTCTTCCTGCTGACCCGCTCCGAGGCCGGCGCGGACGCGTGGACACCGTTGCCCGGGATCGCCACCCACGGGCTGAGCGGCTCCGCCTTCGGCGGCATCACCTTCACGGACCTCCCGGCGAGGGACTCCGATGTCATCGGCAAGAAGGGCCAGGGGCTGGAGATCCTCCTCGAAACCCTCCAGATCACCCGGGTCATGGTCGGCAGCTTCGCGCTGGGAGCGCTCGACACCTGCCTGCGGGCCGCCCTGGACTTCGCACGCTCCCGTACGCTCTACGGCGCCCCGATCGTGACAATGGAGCCCGTCGCGCGCCGGCTCGTCGACGCGTACACCGATGTCCTGATCGGCGAGACCCTGGCCCTCGGGGCGTGCCGGGCCGCCCATCTGGCCCCGGACCAGCTCCCGTTGATGTCCGCCTGCGTCAAGTACCTCGTCCCGCGAACGGCCACCGACAGCATCGAGTCGCTCAGTGGAGTGCTCGGCGCCCGGTCCTATCTGGCCGAGGAACACTGGCACGGCATCTTCGAGAAGATGCGCCGCGACTGCTCGGTGACCACGCTGTTCGACGGGTCGTCCCCGGTCAATCTCCAGGCGATCGTGGAACAACTGCCCGGTCTGGCACGGGCCCGGTCGGCGGACCAGGTCACGGACGTACCCTCCGGGCTCTTCGCCCCGGCACCTCCCGCGCTCGACTGGGTGGCGGCGGAGGATCTCGAACTCGCCACGGACGCGGACGCGGTCCTCCACGGCCTGACGGCGGCGTACCGGACGCTCAGGGACGGACACCACACACTCGCCCCCCGGCGGGAACTCCTGGAACTCCTGGAGTGGTTCGGGGCCGAGACGGACCGGCTCGACACCGAGACCGTACGGAACGCGGGCGACGCCGATTGGAATCGCAGCGGCGCCGCCTATGATCTCGCGGCCCGTTACAGTCATCTCCATGCCGCGGGAGCATGCGCCTGGAAATGGCTGAACTGGTGTACGGAATCGTCGGATCCCTTCATCGCCGACGGAACCTGGCTGGTGCTGTGCCTGCGGCGGATCGCCACACGGATCGGGAGGGAACCGATTGTCCTCGACGATATCGACCGGGCCGCGCTGGCCCGTCTCGAACGCGCCCATGACGACCAGTATCTGTTCTCCGATCTCGACTTCCCGCTGGGTTAGCTCCGGCCAGCAGCCAGAAACGGTGTGACCATGCCCGACAGCCAAGCAGACGACCAGGACTCGTCGCAGACGACCCAGGTGCTCTTCGAGGACGGAAGTTCCACGGAGATCAGTCTCTTCCCGACGAGCGCGCCGAACGCGCCCGCCCTTCTCCTCCTTCCGGCGATGGGCGTCAGGGCCGCGTACTACGAAATTCTCTGTGATGTCCTCGCCGAAGAGGGATTCAATGTCGCGCTGGCGGATCTGCGCGGAAGCGGAGGCAGTTCGGTACGGGCGTCCCGCCGTACCTCCTTCGGTTACGCGGAGATCGTCGAACTCGAACTCCCGGCGATCGTCGACTCGGTGTGCCAGAAATTCGGCACCGAACAGGTCGTCGTCGCCGGGCACAGTCTCGGCGGGCAACTGGGGGCGCTGTTCGGCGCGACCTCGGCGCGGGTCAGTCATGTCGTCGTGATCGCCAGCGGCTCGGCCTGGTACCGCAAGGTGCCGGGACTCCGTGCTGTCGGCCGGTTCTTCGGCCTTCAGCTGATGTTCGCGGTCACCCTGCTGTGGGGCTATCTCCCGCAGTGGATCCCCTTCGCGGGGAAAGAGGCCCGCCGCCTCATGCGCGACTGGGGATACGAATCGATGACCGGCCGCTACAAGGTCGCGAACAGCTCCGTGGACTACGAGAAGGCCCTCGCGGAATCAAAGGTACCCACGCTCTGCGTGGTGTTCCCGGACGATCCGTTTGTCCCCCTCACCTGCGCGGAGCATTTCGTGGGGAAGCTCAGGGCGGCGGATGTGACCCGTATGGAGATCCCCCCGGAGGAACTCCGGCTCAAGAAGACGGATCACTTCCGCTGGGTGGCCCGCCCGCAGGCGGTCGCCGACCGGGTATCGGAATGGACCCGGCGGGAGAGCGCGACATAACGGAAGTGCCATCGGCGCGTACGGGAAGAACGACGCGCACGGCACTCTTCACGCGCATGGCACAGAGGCGTGCGCGGCACCATCGAAACAGTACGACAACGGGGGAAAACCGAATGAAGACGACCGAACACGAGTGGGAAATAGACTCCCTCTACATGGACGATGTGTACTCCGTCGCGTACACGGAACACGTCCGCACGATTCGGCACGAAGCCGCGCTCGTTCTGCCGCGCATCGCGCTGAAACATCTCATCGCCGAGGGCGTGGTCATCCACGACCCCGACGCGGAACCGCCGAAGGGCGTGACGGAACGCCAGCCGTTCTTCTTCCGCAAGCGCCTGATCGAATACCTCCACGACCGGGGCGATCTGCTCCGGGACGGTGACGCCTACCGCCCCACGGAGGAAATGATCCGGCGGGCCGCCACCTCCGAGGCGGAGTACTTCGGCGACGGGGCGAACTCGCCGACCCTCCTGGCCATGAAACACATCGAGAGCATCGCGGGCGGTGTGCTCCAGGGGCGCGACGGCCTGGTCCTGCTGGAGGAGGCGATCGGCGCCGAGGAGACCTGGCGCACCTGGCAGTACCTCATGGTCGACGCCGCCCCGAAGCGGGCGTGCAACAGCCTGGTCGCCCGCACCCTCGACCTGCGGCTGCGCGCCGGGAAGCCCGTCGTGGTCTTCGAGGGCGGCGCCGGTCTCGGCGCGACGCTGCGCGAAGCCTTCCGGATCGAGGGCTTCCGCGAACGCGCCGAGCACATCGAGTCGTTCGGCTTCACCGACATCAACCGGGCCCTGATGCGACGGTCCGAGGAGATGGTCCGTGAGGAGGCGCCCGAGCTGCTGGAGCGGATCCACTTCGACCGGGTCGACCTCGACCAGCTCGACGACTACGACGAACTGCCGTACCTCCAGGACGCGTCGGCGGACATCGTCATCTTCGAGAGCGTCCTGCACGACGTGGAGAACCTGGAGCGCGTGCTCACCTCGTGCCACCGGATCCTCAAGCCGGGCGGCTGGCTCGCGTTCACGATCGGCAGCCGGGGCCGCCCGGGGCAGTTCTTCCCGTGCGAGTTCCTCCAGTCGACCCTGCACAGCTACTACCGGGCCGAGTTGGACCCGCCCCGCAGATCCCACGTCGGCTATCTGACGGCCGAGGAATGGTCCCTGTCGCTCCGGGACGCGGGCTTCCCGGAGTTCCGGATCTTCCCCGACCAGGAGTTCCGCGACCAGTGGCCGTACGGCGGGATCATCGCCCGCCGCCCCTGAACCACGCCCCACCACCGCACCCCTCCGGCCGCTGACCGCACAGGTCAGCGGCCGGAGGGCTGTCACGGGCCACCGCTCACCGCGAGCACGAGGCCCGCGCCGTGGCGGAACGGCTCCTCCGGGCGCCGGATCGGGCATGCTGGAGGCGGCACACCACGCGTGCGGCAACGGTTGTGCCGCCACACCGCTGATCGCCGCCGCCGCGCGGCGGCGGGCGCCCTGTTCAAGGAGAAGGACCCGCGATATGACCGTACGCGCCGACAGCCCGGTGCCGCACGCGGCACGGGAGTCCGTACGAGAGTCCGCGCCGGAGCCCGTACGGGAGTCCGCGGCGGCCTTCGCGGTGGCTCTCGCGGTGGCCGGTGAGCCGGCGCGATGACGGTCGCCCTGTCCCTGCTGACCGGGATCGCCCTGACGGCCGCGCTGGTGGTGCCCAGCGTCCTGACCCGGGCCGACTGGCCGGACCGGGAACCCGTGCTCGCGCTGTGGGTGTGGCAGTGCCTGGTCGCCACCGTCCTGCTGTGCTGTCTGGCGGCGCTCCTGCTGGGTGCCTCGGCCGTCTTCCACACCTTCCGGGCCCATGTCTTCTCGGCGGCGTCCCCCCGGGGCACCGCCGCGTACGACCTGGCGGCCGTGCCGCCCTGGACCACCGCGCTGACGCTCCTGCTGGCCAGTGGGGCGGCCTGGACCACGGCCATGCTCGCCCGCGAGCTGGCCGACGCCCGCAGACGCCGCCGGCTGCGCCGCGTCCACCTGCGAGAACGCGCCCCCGAGCTGCCCGCAGGGCTGCCCGCCGTCCGGGGCGCGCTCCTCGTACTGGAGGACGAGTACCCCGACGCGTGGTGGCTGCCCGGCAGCCCGCCCCAGCTCGTCGTCACCACCGGAGCCCTGGCCCGTCTCACCAGCCACCAGGTCGACGCCGTCCTCGCCCACGAACTGGGCCACGCCCGCGCCCACCACGACTGGCTCCTGCATCTCTCCCAGGCCCTGGCCACGGGCTTCCCCGGCGTCCCGCTGTTCGCCCACTTCCGCGCCCAGACCCACCGGCTGGTCGAGCTGGCCGCCGACGACACCGCCTCCCGCCGCTGCGGACACCTCACCACCGCGCTCGCCCTGATCGGGCTCAACGAGCACCGGGGCGTCCTCTCCTGCGCGACCCCGCGCCCCCTGCTCCACCAGCGCGTCCAGCGTCTCCTCGAACCCCCGCCCCGCCTCGACCCCACCCGCAGGGCCGCCACCACCATGGCCGCCACGCTCGCCCCCCTGCTGCCCCTGCTCATCGCCGTCGCGCCGGTGCTGCTGACCGGTATCCGGCACTAGGGACACAGGGACGTCAGACGAGGGAGACCGCCCGGCCGCTGACCCGGACCCGCGGATCGGCGGCGTCGACAGCCAGGGTCAGTGTGGAGGGACGGCCCATGTCCTCGCCCTGCCGGATGACGACCTCGCCGCCTTCCGGCACCCGGCCCAGGGCGCGCAGATAACCGCCGAACGCGGCCGCCGCCGCGCCCGTGGCCGGATCCTCGACCACCCCGCCGACCGGGAACGGGTTACGGGAGTGGAAGCGGCCCGGCGCCTCCTGCCACACCAGTTGCAGCGTGGTCCACCCCCGCGCGCGCATCAGCCCGGCCAGGCCGTCGAAGTCGTACGAGAGGTCGGCGAGCCGGGCCCGGCTCGCGACCGCCAGCACCAGATGCCACACCCCGCCGAAGGCGACCCGCGGCGGCAGCCCGGGGTCCAGCTCGGACCGCTGCCAGCCCAGCGCGGCGAGCGCCGCGTCCAGCACGGAGTCCTCGACCGGGTGGGAGTCGGTCGCCACACTGGTGAGCGTGGCCCGCGTCACCCCATCGGCGTCGGCGGCCGTCGCCACCGGGATCTCGCCCACCTGGGTCTCGAAGACCAGCTCTCCCGGACCGACGCGCTCCGCCAGCGCGACCGCGGTCGCGACCGTCGCGTGACCGCAGAAGTCGACCTCGGCGAGCGGACTGAAATAACGCACCGCGAACCGACGCCGCTCCGCGTCCCGGACCGTCACGAACGCCGTCTCGGAGTACCCCACCTCGGCGGCGACGGCGAGCATCCGCGCGTCGTCGAAACCCGAGGCATCGAGCACGACCCCGGCCGGATTGCCGCCCGAGGGGTCCGAGCTGAAAGCGGTGTAACGCAGAATGGCGGAAGAGGTCTCGGAGGTCATACCGGCCACGTTGCCACGCCCCACCCCACCAGGAGAAGCGATATACACACCCGCCGGGTCGGCCGCCGCCATCCACGCGGCCGGCCCCAGCGACACCCGGCGATCGGCCCCGGTCAGATATCGCGGAGAGCCAGGTCGACGACCATCACACCGTGGCGCTGGCCGAGGCGGGACGGAGGGGGAGTCGACCGGGAGCAGGTGACCACCACGGTCGGGGCGCGGCCGGTGTACCACCTCGGCCGAGGGAGCCTTCCGGCCTTGGCGCGGCCGTTTCAAGACGTTCCCGGCTCGTGGGAACCGGAGCCGTTTTACGTCGGGGTGGTAGGGGCAGTTTGACTCCCGCCCAGAAGACCGACCCAGCGTCAACCGGTGTGGTGCAGCTGGGCACATGCCTCGTACAGGCATCACGCGGATCACGCGCCACCGCTGAGAATCTCCGCCCGCCGACACGCTTCCGGTGGTCACACGCGGTGGAGGGTTCCATGCCGTAGTCAGCCCGAACGTCCGAGGAGCGCCACATGGTGGAAGAGCCTCGCACCGACCATGTGATCGTGGTCGGTGCCGGGATCGCGGGGACGGCCGCCGCGTTTCGACTGCGCCAAATGGGCCGGAAAGTGACGCTATTCGAAAGGAAGGACCACGTCGGGGGCGGATGTCTGCCCGCGAGGTGCGGACCGGAGGCACTGTCTACCGTGTCGACCGTGGCGCGAGTTGGCTCTCGCACAACTACGTCCCCATGATCAAACTGCTGGAGGACGCCGGGCTCACCGGGCGGATGCTGCCCTGCTCGGACGAGTTGGGTGTGTTGCGCGACGGTCGCGTCCACCGCCTGTCCCTGGTCCGAAGCTCGGGCCTGCTGCGGACCGGACTGCTCGGATGGCGCGCCAAGCTCAGGGCCGTCAACCTGCTGCGCGACCTCGCGGCGGCCCGCCGCAGACTGCGCTGGGAGGACATGTCCCGAGCCGCGGAGCTGGACCGGGAGAACGCCGAGGAGTAAGCGCTCCGCCGACTCGACCGCGAGCTCCTGGACTACCTGGTGGAGCCGTTGTGCGGCAGCCAGTTCCTCGCGCCGGCCGAGGAGGTCGCCGCCGTCGGGGCCCTGTGCATCATGTGGGGCACGTTCGGAGCGGCGAGCTTCACCTTCGACGGTGGTACGGGGCGCCTCCCCGAATACCTCCTCGACACCCCCGTCATGGACTCCCCCGGTACCCGGGTCGAACTGGGCGCGCAGGTCACCGAGGTCCGCCGGACGGACGACGAGGCCGTGGTGGTGTGGGAGCGGGACGGCGAGGTCCGTACGGAACGGGCCCGCGCCTGTGTCGTCGCCGTCCCCGCCCCGGTCGCGGCACGGATCGTCACCAGCCTCGACCAGGACCAGCGCCGCCACCTGGCCGGGGTGCGTTACACCAGCGATGTGCACGTGACCTTCGGGCTGCGCCGACCGCCCGTCGAGACGGCCCTGGGCGTCTCGATTCCCGGCCGGGAACACCCGGACCTCTGCATCGTGCTGTACGAACACAACCTGGGGCCCGGGCGGGCCCCGGCCGGGCGGGGCCTGGTCACCCTGATCTTCCGGCACCACTGGAACGCCCCCAGGATGACCGCCGCCGACGACGCCGTGATCGCTGACGCGCGTGCGGCGCTCGGCGAGGTGATGCCGGACCTCGCCGCGCACATCGACGAACACCGCGAGATGGCCGTCGTCCAACGTTGGGAGAACGCGGTGATCGCCCGCCCCGCCGGCGGTTACCGGGACCTCGCCGCCTTCACCGCGAGCCTGGACGGGAACTCCCCCGTCCAACTGGGCGGCGACTACTTCTCCTACAGCACCACCAGCGCCGCCCTCGCCACGGGGGAACAGGCCGCACGCCGCGTTCTTGGTCTCCCGCCCACCACCGCCGCAGGAGGCGTGGGGCTGTGAACCGGACGGTGAAGGTCTCGGCCGCACAGGGTGCCCTCCGCGAGGACACCCCGACCAAGAACCCGGACGATGTCACCCCGCCGGCCTGCGGAGCCGCCGGCCACGGCCACGGCCCCGGACCCGAACCCGGCCACGGACCCGAACCCGGCCACGGACCCGGTTCCGGACCCGGACCCGGACCCGGACCTGAACCCGGACCCGAACCCGAACCCGAACCCGGACCCGAACCCGGACCCGAACCCGGACCCGAACCTGAACCCGGCCACGGACCCGAACCCGGCCACGGACCCGGTTCCGGTTCCGGACCCGGACGCGCCCGCGGACCCTGCCCTGCCCTACCCGTGGACCGGAAGGGAAGAACGCATGGCGAACGATCCCTCGGTAGCGCACGACGCCCCGTCGTACGGGGCAGAGGTGTTCTCGTTCTCCCACCCCGCGCAGACAGAACGCCTCAACTCCTTGGGTGTTTTGTGCGACCCGGTGACGACGGCCGATCTGGCCCGGTGGGACCTTCCTGCCGGGGCGCGCTGTCTTGAGATCGGGGCCGGGACCGGGAGCCTGGCCCTGTGGCTGGCGGACCGGTGTCCGGACGGCGAGGTGACGGCCACCGACACCGACCTCCGGTTCCTGAGCGACCTGCGGCACCCGGGCCTGCGGGTGCTCCGGCACGATGTGCGGACGCAGGGGTTCCCGCCCGGTTCCTTCGACCTGATCGTCGCTCGCAGCGTGCTGTGCCACATTGCCGCCCGGACCGAGCTTCCGGCGCGCATGGTGTCCTGGCTCAAACCGGGCGGCCGTCTCTACATCGAGGACCCCTCCTTCTTCCCCGCCGCCTCCTCTCCCGACCCTGTCGTACGACGCCTCGGTGATGCCGTCACGACCACCCTCGCCGCGTCACTCGGCAGCGACGTGGCGGCTTGGGCACGCTCGTTTCCCGCCCCGCTGAGCGGTTTGGGCCTGGCCGGGCTCGGCATGCGGGTGCACTGCCCGACGCTGACCGCGACGAACGCGGCCGGACGGGCCTGGGCCCTGTCCGTCGCCGACCTGCTGCCGATCATGACGCGAGCAGGTGTGCTTTCCGAGGCCGAGGGGACCCGGGCTCTCGCCCACATGAGTCGTCCCGGCTTCGTCGACATCGCTCACGCGATGATCGCGATGTGGGGTGTCCGGCCATGACCCGGCGCATGGAACCGAGGTACGCAGGATGATCGAAGCATTAGCGGGCTCGGCCGTCTGGGCGGTTCCCGCACAGTGCGGACCCCACGCCAGGACTGCCGATGCGGCGGCCCTGACGTGGGTCGAGGCCACCGGGCTCTGCGAGACGACGGAGGAGTCCCTGGGCCTCGCCCGGATCCGGCCCGGCCTGCTGGCCTCCTGGTGCCACCCCCGGGCCGACACCGCGGACTGCGCCCTGGTGGCGAGATGGATGGCTTGGCTGTTCCTCCTCGACGACCGGATCGACGAGAGCGACCTGGGACGGGACGCGGACCGCCTCGACCACTACCTGGCCGACCCGCTCGGGGTCGCCGTCGGTGGCGGCACGGCCTCCTCACCGATGGGCCGGGCCCTGGCCGAGATCATCGACCGGGCCTCCCACGGCATGTCCGACTCCTGGCAGCTGAGGTTCCGCCGCCACATCGCCGACTACCTCTCGGCGTGCGTGTGGCAGGCCGCCCACCGGCAAGCGAGCCAGACACCGAGTCCGGACACGTTCCCGGTCCGGCGCCGGGAGTTCGGGGCGATCATCCCCTCGTTCGACCTGGTGGAGCGAACGGAGTCCGGCTGCCTGCCCCGTCCTTGTACTACTCCCGCCCGTACCAGGACGTGCTGATCGCGGCGGCGAACCTGGTGTGCTGGACCAACGACCTCATGACGGTGGAGAAGGAGGCCGCTCAAGGCGATCTCCACAACCTGGTCCTCGTCACCGCCCACCACCGCGGCCTCGACCGGCACACCGCTGCCCGCATCGTGGCAGAGGCATGCGAGGACAGCCTGCTCACGCATGAGCGGGCCCGCCACGCCCTCTCCTCGCTCACCCGGACACGCGACGTCCCGCCCCGCCTCCGACAACATGCCGACCGCTCCGCCGACGCCCTCATCGGCTGGGTCCGCGGCCACCTGGAATGGGGGCTGCGCACGCCTCGATATGACGATCCGTCCGGCACGTCGCAAACGGAGGCATCATGACAACGCCGGCCGAGACGGCAGGTGGCCGCCCCGCCCGCGTCCCCGGTGGCCTGCCACTCATCGGGCACGCTCTCCACCTCGTACGGGCACCGCTGGCCTTCCTCGATACCCAGCGGGGCCACGGAGACGTGGTCGAGTTCCGCATCGGCCGCCGCCCCGTCTATCTCCTCAACCATCCCGACCTCGTCATGGCCCTGCTCACCGGTCCCGGGGGACGTTTCGACCGCGGCGAGATCTTCGCCAAAGCGCGCCCCCTGTTCGGCACGGGCGTCGCTGTGGCCGACGGTACCCACCACCGCAACCGCCGACGTGTCGTCCAACCCCTGTTGAACGCGGCCCGGCTCCCCGGGTACCTCGACACCATGGCCGAACTCGCCGAGGCCCTGACCGGTGCCTGGCACCACGGCCAACGCATCGACCTCAACACCGAAACGGCCGGGCTGGCCCTCGACGTTGTGGCCGCGACCCTCTTCGGCCGCCCCCTCCCGGACGGATTCGCGAGCGCCGTCCACCGCGCCCTGCCCACCGTGGTGACCGGACTGGGCCTCAGGGCCTACGGGCCCGCCGCCGCCCTCCTCGACCGGTGGCCCGGCCGCGAACGACGGCGCTACCGGTCGGCTCTCGCCGGCATCCACGCAGTCGTGGACTCCCTCATCGAAGCGGATCCGAACACTCCCGCCCTCACCCGCCTCTCGACCGGTGCCGGCCACGCACAACTCCACGACGACGTGACCTCCCTGCTCATCGGCGGCTCCCACACCAGCGGCGCCGCCGCGGCCTGGATGTTCATCCTGCTCGCCCGGCACCCCTCCATCCGCCGCCGGGTCCACGACGAGGTCGACCGGACCATCGGCAACCGCCCGGTGAAGGCCACCGACCTCCCCGCCCTCGACCTCACCGGCCGAGTGGTGCGCGAGACGCTCCGGCTCTACCCACCGATCTGGCTCTTCCCCCGGCACACCGCTGCCGAGACCGAACTGGGCGGCCACCGGATCCCACCAGGCGTTCAGATTTTCTACAGCCCCTACGCCCTGCATCGAGATCCCCGGTGGTACCACGCTCCCGATACGTTCGACCCCGACCGGTGGAACCCCGAACAGCATCCCGCGCCCCCACGCGGCGCCTACCTTCCCTTCGCCGCGGGCGTGCACGGCTGCCCCGGCGGAGACTTCGCCCTGGCCGAACTGACCCTCCTCACAGCGGCGGTCGCCCGCCGATGGCACCTCGACCCGGTACCGGGCAGCAGGCCCCGCCCCGTGGCGGCGGCCACCCTCGGCCCCACACCCATCACCATGACCGTCACCCACCGCCCCGACTCCTGACTCCGGCCCCCCGGGGGGCTTCTCTTGACGGCGCCGACGCCCTGGCTGCCGTCCCTGAACGGTGAGTGGTACGCGGCAGCGCGGGGCGTCCTGAACGCACGAACCGGGAACGGGACAGTACGGACACGGGTGGCGGCCGAGCACCGTCGGCCCAGGACGTACGACCTGCTCGTGACCGGCCGCGAGCGCGCGGCGATCAACCGGGACTACTTCCCCTTCCGACCTGTGTCGCAGCAGGTCGGAAGGGGCGCGGTGGCGTCCGTAGGTCAGATGTCGCGGAAGATCTCGATCTGCGCGCCCACCGAGTTGAGGCGCTCCGCCAGATCCTCGTAACCCCGGTTGATCACATAGACGTTGCGCAGGACGGACGTCCCCTCCGCCGCCATCATCGCCAGCAGGACGACCACGGCGGGCCGCAGGGCGGGCGGGCACATCATCTCGGCGGCGCGCCAGCGGGTGGGGCCTTCGACCAGGACCCGGTGCGGGTCGAGGAGCTGGAGGCGGCCGCCGAGGCGGTTGAGGTCCGTGAGGTAGATGGCGCGGTTGTCGTAGACCCAGTCGTGGATCAGGGTCTGGCCCTGCGCCACCGCCGCGATGGCCGCGAAGAACGGCACGTTGTCGATGTTCAGACCGGGGAACGGCATCGGGTGGATCTTGTCGATCGGCGCCTCCAGCTTGGAGGGCCGTACGGTCAGATCCACCAGCCGCGTACGGCCGTTGTCGGCGCAGTACTCGGTCGTACGGTCATGGTCGAGGCCCATCTCCTCCAGCACCGCCAGCTCGATCTCCAGGAACTCGATCGGCACCCGGCGGATGGTCAGCTGCGACTCGGTGACCACGGCGGCCGCGATCAGGCTCATCGCCTCGACCGGGTCCTCGGAGGGGGAGTAGTCCACATCGACGTCGATGGACGGCACCCCGTGGACGGTCAGGGTGGTCGTACCGATGCCGTCGACCCGTACCCCCAGCGCTTCGAGGAAGAAGCACAGGTCCTGGACCATGTAGTTGGACGACGCGTTACGGATGACGGTCGTGCCGTCGTGCCGGGCGGCGGCCAGCAGGGCGTTCTCGGTGACGGTGTCGCCGCGTTCGGTCAGGACGATGGGGCGGTCCGGCGAGACCGTACGGTCGACCTGCGCGTGGTAGAGGCCCTCGGTCGCCGCGATGTCCAGGCCGAAGCGGCGCAGCGCGATCATGTGCGGCTCGATGGTGCGGGTCCCGAGGTCGCAACCGCCCGCGTACGGCAGCCGGAAGGAGTCCATCCGGTGCAGCAGCGGGCCGAGGAACATGATGATGGAGCGGGTCCTGCGGGCCGCCTCCGCGTCGATCGCCGCCATGTCCAGCTCGGCGGGCGGCACGATTTCCAGGTCCACACCGTCGTTGATCCAGCGGGTACGTACGCCGATGGAGCCCAGCACCTCCAGGAGCCGGAACACCTCCTCGATGCGCGCCACCCGGCGCAGCACCGTACGGCCCTTGTTGAGCAGCGAACCACAGAGCAGCGCCACACACGCGTTCTTGCTCGTCTTGACGTCGATGGAGCCCGAGAGCCGGCGCCCGCCGACCACCCGCAGATGCATGGGACCGGCGTAGCCGAGCGACACGATCTCGCTGTCGAGCGCCTCGCCGATACGGGCGATCATCTCAAGGCTGATGTTCTGGTTGCCGCGCTCGATGCGATTCACGGCGCTCTGGCTTGTGGCCAGCGCCTCGGCAAGTTGGCTCTGTGTCCAGCCCCTGTGCTGCCGGGCGTCGCGGATGAGCTTGCCGATGCGTTCGAGGTAGTCGTCTTCCATGGCGGAAGGTTATCTCAGTTGTGAGATAAGGGCCTTGTCGTGATGGGCTGTCGGGGTGTCGGAATATCCGTCGCGCGCGGTCCTCCCCTCCATGGTCGGAGCGGAGGACCGGCTCGGGCGACCGCTGCGCCGCCGTACGAGGGGGCGCGCGGCTGACGGAGACTCAGGGGCGCGGTACGTTGCCTTCGAACGCGCCCGCCATGTTGCCCTGCTTCTCGTAGTTCACGACGATGTAGGTCTCACCCGCGTGTGTCCCCGCGCCGAACGCCCGCGCCGCGCCGATCCGGGTGGTCCCCTTCCAGACGAGCTGGGTGAAGCTGCCGGTGGTGGGCGAGTAGCCGGGCCGGTCGAAGTCGTACGACGCGACCTCGTTGTACCAAACGTCGACCGCGGCCCTGCCCCCGAACATGTCCCCCCGGGAGCTGCCGCCCCAGAACAGCGTCTCGCCCGTCCCGGCGCGCAGCCCCGCGTGCCCGTGGGAGAGCCCCTCCTTCTGCGAGATCAGCTGGGCGCGGCTCTTCGCGTACGAGGTGAGCGCCGGGTCCAGGGTCAGTGGCGGGGTGTGGTGCCTGGCCCGGTGGGCGTTGGCCGTCGTCAGGACCTCCTGGAGGAAGGTGTCCGTCGTGGCGTCCGGCATCGGTGGCCGCGCCTGCGCCGGTGTGGCCACAGCCCCCACCAGCAACGCCGCCCCCGCCAGAACGCCCAGCCTCCCGAGCCTCCCCGATCTCGGCAGCCTCCCCGGTCCCCGCGGCCCCTCGGGTCGCCCGGACATCCCGAGCGGCCCCGGCCTCCCCGGCCTCCCCGGCCTCCCCAGGCTCTTCGGCCCCTCCGGCCTCGCCAGCTTCTTCAGCACAGAAGCTCCCCTTCCGTTTCTGTCGCATCCGGTGTCCGATGGCTGACAGAACGTTAGACGCGCGCGTCGGGGCATGCGCGTATCGAGCGAGGGTCCGGCGCGCCGGACCCGGGCATGACCGCGCGGCGGCCATGTACTAGAGTTATCTCGATATCGAGATAACTGCCGAGGGCGTACCGCGGTCGCCAAAACGGTAAGGGTTGCCTAACTAATCCTTACCTTAGCGGATCGGTCAAGAGCCATGGCGGCAGCATGACGGTAGTACGCGCACATTGATGAAGGAGACTGTCGTGTCGGCGAACAGCTTCGACGCCCGCGCCACGCTGCGCGTGGGTGACGAGTCGTACGAGATCTTCAAGCTGGACAAGGTCGAGGGCTCCGCCCGCCTCCCCTACAGCCTGAAGGTCCTGCTGGAGAACCTGCTCCGTACCGAGGACGGCGCGAACATCACCGCCGACCACATCCGCGCTGTCGGCGGCTGGGACTCCCAGGCACAGCCGAGCCAGGAGATCCAGTTCACGCCGGCCCGCGTGATCATGCAGGACTTCACCGGTGTGCCCTGTGTCGTGGACCTCGCCACCATGCGCGAGGCCGTGAAGGAGCTGGGCGGCGACCCGGAGAAGATCAACCCGCTGGCCCCCGCCGAGATGGTCATCGACCACTCCGTGATCGCCGACAAGTTCGGCACGCACGAGGCGTTCGCGCAGAACGTGGAGCTGGAGTACGGCCGCAACCGCGAGCGCTACCAGTTCCTGCGCTGGGGCCAGACCGCCTTCGACGAGTTCAAGGTCGTCCCGCCCGGCACCGGCATCGTCCACCAGGTCAACATCGAGCACCTGGCCCGTACGGTCATGGTCCGGAACGGCCAGGCGTACCCCGACACCCTCGTCGGCACCGACTCGCACACCACCATGGTCAACGGCCTCGGTGTGCTGGGCTGGGGCGTCGGCGGCATCGAGGCCGAGGCCGCGATGCTCGGCCAGCCCGTCTCCATGCTCATCCCGCGCGTCGTCGGCTTCAAGCTGACCGGCGAGCTGCCCGCCGGCACCACCGCGACCGACCTGGTCCTCACGATCACCGAGATGCTGCGCAAGCACGGCGTCGTCGGCAAGTTCGTCGAGTTCTACGGTGAGGGCGTCGCCGCGACCTCCCTCGCCAACCGCGCCACCATCGGCAACATGTCGCCGGAGTTCGGCTCCACCGCCGCGATCTTCCCGATCGACGGCGAGACGCTGAAGTACCTGCGTCTGACCGGCCGCAGCGACCAGCAGGTCGCCCTCGTCGAGGCGTACGCCAAGGAGCAGGGCCTCTGGCTCGACCCGGCCGCCGAGCCCGACTTCTCCGAGAAGCTGGAGCTGGACCTCTCCACGGTCGTCCCGTCGATCGCCGGTCCGAAGCGCCCGCAGGACCGCATCATCCTGGCCGAGGCCAAGGAGAAGTTCGCCGAGGACGTACGCAACTACGTCTCCGAGGACGAGGAGGCGGGCAAGGAGTCCTTCCCGGCCTCCGACGCCCCCGCCTCCGCCAACGGTGTGCCGACCCGGCCGACCCTGGTCACGGCCCCCGACGGCTCGACGTACGAGATCGACCACGGCGCCGTCACCGTCGCCGCGATCACCTCCTGCACCAACACCTCGAACCCGTACGTCATGGTCGCCGCCGCGCTCGTGGCCAAGAAGGCGGTCGAGAAGGGCCTGACCCGCAAGCCGTGGGTCAAGACCACCCTCGCCCCGGGTTCGAAGGTCGTCACCGACTACTTCGACAAGGCGGGTCTCACCCCCTACCTCGACAAGGTCGGCTTCAACCTCGTCGGCTACGGCTGCACCACCTGCATCGGCAACTCGGGCCCGCTGCCCGACGAGGTCTCCAAGGCGATCAACGAGCACGACCTCGCGGTCACCTCGGTGCTCTCGGGCAACCGCAACTTCGAGGGCCGGATCAACCCCGACGTCAAGATGAACTACCTGGCCTCCCCGCCGCTGGTCGTCGCGTACGCCATCGCGGGCTCCATGAAGGTGGACATCACCAAGGACGCGCTCGGCACGGACCAGGACGGCAAGCCGGTCTACCTCCAGGACATCTGGCCCTCCGAGGCCGAGGTCAACGACGTCGTCGCCAGTGCCATCGGCGAGGACATGTTCACCAAGTCCTACGCGGATGTCTTCGCGGGCGACGCGCAGTGGCAGGCGCTGTCCATCCCCACCGGCAACACCTTCGAGTGGGACCCGCAGTCCACGTACGTCCGTAAGCCCCCCTACTTCGAGGGCATGACGATGGAGACCACCCCGGTCTCCGACATCGCCGGCGCCCGGGTGCTCGCCAAGCTCGGCGACTCGGTCACCACCGACCACATCTCCCCGGCCGGTGCGATCAAGGCCGACACCCCGGCCGGTCAGTACCTCACGGAGCACGGCGTCGAGCGGCGCGACTTCAACTCCTACGGCTCGCGCCGTGGCAACCACGAAGTCATGATCCGCGGCACCTTCGCCAACATCCGGCTGCGCAACCAGATCGCGCAGGGCACCGAGGGCGGCTACACCCGCGACTTCACGGTGGACGGCGCCCCGGTCGCCTTCATCTACGACGCCTCGCGCAACTACATCGAGCAGGGCATCCCGCTGGTCGTCCTGGCCGGCAAGGAGTACGGCTCCGGCTCGTCCCGCGACTGGGCCGCCAAGGGCACCGCGCTCCTCGGTGTGAAGGCCGTCATCGCCGAGTCGTACGAGCGCATCCACCGCTCCAACCTGATCGGCATGGGCGTCCTCCCGCTCCAGTACCCCGAGGGTGCCTCGGCCGAGTCCCTGGGCCTGACCGGCGAGGAGACCTTCTCCTTCGCGGGCGTCACCGAGCTCAACGACGGCACGACCCCGCGCACGGTCAAGGTCACCACCGACACCGGTGTGGAGTTCGACGCGGTCGTCCGTATCGACACCCCGGGCGAGGCGGACTACTACCGCAACGGCGGGATCATGCAGTACGTGCTGCGCAACCTGATCCGCAAGTAACAGCACCGCATCACCACCACCCGGGGGCCGGGTCCGTACCTCTGTGTACGGGCCCGGCCCCCGTTCGTGTGCCCGTACGGACATGAGTCGGATGAACGCCCAAGTGGCCCGTGATGTCAAGGGTGTTGGTGGTGCGGCGTGTCCCGGCGCCGCCATATGTCCACGAGGTCTCAACTAGGGAAAGACTCCCGTCCGAATCCGCTTTTGATCTTGCTCCGGCGGCGGGGAGTGGACTATACCTGTCGGCGTCCACCCCGGACGGCGAGCGATGCGCGCGAGCCCGATCGAGCACGGCACTTCGAGCACGACATCCTGCACGACCCCGCTTCAATTGACCGTGAAGGCGAGGACTTGAGCATGGGATCCACCTCCGCTCGGCACGACGAGGGCCTCGGCCGTCGTGATCTGATCAAGCGGTCCGCCGCGATCGGCCTGGTCACCGCTTCGACCATGAGCTTCCTGACGTCGTGCGCGAGCGGCGGCGGTACCGAGAAGAGGGTCGCGAAGGGCGAGTCGTCCGCGCGGAACCCCCTCGGTGTGAACGCGACCGCACCGCTCGACTTCGTCCTGTTCGACGGCGGGTTCGGTACGGAGTACGCCACGGACTCCGTCAAGGCGTACGAGAAGGCGTTCCCCGGGGCGAAGGTGAAGTTCACCCCGACCCAGAAGATCCGGTCCGAGCTCCAGCCGCGCTTCAACGGGGGCACCCCGCCCGATCTCATCGACAACTCGGGCGCCGAACAGATGGACATGGGCGTCCTCGGCGCCAAGAAACAGCTCGCCGACCTCACCCCGCTGCTGGACGCGCCCTCCTACGACGACCCCGCCAAGAAGGTGCGTGACACCCTGCGGCCCGGCGTCGTCGAGATGGGCCGCTTCGACGGCGACCCGGTGTGGATCCTGTACTACGCCTACACGGTGTACGGCGTGTGGTACTCGCAGACCGCGCTGGACCGGCTCGACGCGGAGTACCCCGAGGACTGGGACGCGATGCTGGCCCTCTGCGCCAAGGCCAGGAAGAAGGGCATCGCGGGCTGGACGTACGCGGGCAAGTACCCGTACTACATCCCGTTCTCGCTCTACCCGTTCATCGGCAAGATCGGTGGTCGCGAGGTGCTCGACGCCATCGACAACCTGGAGCCGAACGCCTGGAAGCACCCGGCGGTCAAGTCGGCTTTCGAGGCGTACTACGAGCTGTACAAGAAGGGGTACGTCCTCCAGGGCACCCCCGGGCTCGACCACATCCAGTCGCAGACCGCGTGGACCGAGGGCAAGGCGCTGTTCCTGCCGAACGGCTCCTGGGTGGAGAACGAGACGGCGAAGACCACACCGGAGGATTTCGCGATGAAGGTCTCCGCGCCGTCGGGGCTCGACAGCTCGGACAAGCTCCCGTTCGGCGCGATCTGGGCGTCCGGCGGCGAACCCTTCATCGTGCCGGCCAAGGCCAACAACCCGGACGGCGGCATGGAGCAGCTGCGCATCATGCTGAGCGAGGAGTCCTCGAAGAACTTCACCTCCAAGGTCAAGTCGCTCAGCTCCTTCAACGGCGGTACGGACGGGCTCACCCTGTCCACCGCGCTCCGGTCGGGCGTCGACGCGCTGGCCAGGGCGGGGGACAACGTACTCAACCCGCGGATCCAGGACTGGTACGGCGCCCTCCAGAAGGAGAAGATCGGCACCGGCGCGCTGGGCGAGATGATGGCCGGCCGACTCACTCCGGCCGAGGCCGTCAAGAAGTGCCAGGGGTACGCCGACGCGGCGGCCGCGGACACCGCGATCAAGCACTACCGGCACCGGTAGGGGCCGGCGCACAGCGGCCGGAGCCCCGCCCGGGGCTCCGGTTGCGGCCCGGTGCGCCGGGCCGCAACCCACGGCAGTACGGCGGCGCCCGCCGGAGATTCGGGGTCGGGAGACATGCAGCACGGCAAGTACCGGTTCATCGCGGGGTTCCTCATCGGCCCGCTCGCGGTCTACACACTCTTCGTCGTATGGCCGTTCCTCCAGTCCATCTACTACTCGTTCACGGACTGGACCGGCCTCAGCCCGGACTTCGTGATGGTCGGCCTGGACAACTACCGCCGGATGCTCGACGACGCCACCTTCTGGAGCTCGCTGCGGCACAGCCTGCTGTTCGCGCTGCTGCTGCCGGTGGTGGTGCTCGGTCTCGCGCTGTTCTTCGCGTTCATGCTGAACGTCGGCGGGCGGGGCCGGAAGGGCGCCGCGGTGTCGGGCGTCCGGGGCTCCTCCTTCTACAAGATCGTGTACTTCTTCCCTCAGGTGCTGTCGATCGTGATCGTCGCGCTGCTCTTCCAGTTCGCCTACAACCCGAACAGCGGCGCCATCAACTCGGCGTTCGCCGCGATCGGTCTGGACAGTGTGAAACCGGACTGGCTGGGTGATCCGAGGCTCGCGCTGTGGTGTGTGATGGCCGTTCTCGTCTGGTCCAACACCGGTTTCTTCGTGGTGCTCTTCTCGGCGGGCATGGCCTCGATCCCGAAGGACTTCTACGAGGCGGCGCTGCTGGACGGCGCGGGCCGGGCCGCCACCTTCTTCCGCGTCACCCTGCCGCTGCTGTGGGACACCGTGCAGTCGGGATGGGTCTACATGGGCATCCTCGCGCTGGGCGCGGAGTCCTTCGCGGTCGTCCAGATCATGACCGTGGGCCCCGGTGGGCCCGCGGATTCCACCAACGTACTGACACTGCTCGTCTACCAGCGGGCGTTCCGGGACGGCCAGGCGGCCTACGCGACCGCGATCGGGGTCGCCCTGCTCGTCGTCACCCTGGCCTTCGCCGCCATCGTGATGCGACTGGGCCGACGTGAACGGCTGGAGTACTGATGAAGACCACCGACACGACCGACACACCACCGCCCACCGAGCCCGCCGAGCCGGTCGAGCGGGCACCCGCCCGGGCCGAGCCCCCCGCGCGCGCCGCGGGGGAGTCACGGACCGGGGGTGTGCTCAATGTCTTCTCGCACGGTGTGCTGGTGATCTGGGCGTTCCTGGTGGTGATGCCCCTGCTGTGGGCGGTCATGACGTCTTTCAAGGACGACAGGTCCATCTTCACCGAGCCGTGGTCGCTGCCGGACCGGCCGCACTTCGAGAACTGGTCGCGCGCCTGGGCGCAGGCGCATATGGGCGACTACTTCCTCAACACCCTGGTGGTGGTGGCCGGTTCGCTGATCGGCACGCTGCTGCTGGGGTCGATGGCCGCGTACGTACTGGCGCGTTTCACGTTCCCCGGGAACCGCTTCGTCTACTACCTGTTCATCGGGGGAATGAGCTTCCCGGTGATTCTCGCGCTGGTCCCGTTGTTCTACGTCATGAACAATCTGAGCCTGCTGAACACCATCCACGGGCTGATCCTGGTCTACATCGCCTACTCGCTGCCGTTCACGGTCTTCTTCCTCACCTCGTTCTTCCGCACGCTGCCCACCTCGGTGGCGGAGGCGGCGATCATCGACGGCGCCTCGCACACCCGGACGTTCTTCCAGGTGATGCTGCCCATGGCCAGGCCGGGCCTGATCAGTGTCGGCATCTTCAACTTCCTGGGGCAGTGGAACCAGTACCTGCTGCCGACGGTGCTCAACACGGATCCGGACAACAAGGTGCTCTCCCAGGGACTGGTCCAACTCGCGGTCAGCCAGGGCTACAAGGGCGACTGGTCCGGGATGTTCGCGGGCCTGGTGATGGCGATGCTGCCAGTGCTGGCCGCGTACGTCATCTTCCAACGGCAGGTGGTGGCCGGTCTGACCGCGGGCGCCCTGAAGTAACGGATCACCGTACGGAGCCCCCCGGCGGACCGGACCGCCGACGGTTTTGTTACGGGTTGTGCCCCCCGTTTCCCTGGCTGTGAACAGCGCCCCCGCCCAGCCGTACTCGCTCAAGGTCTTGACGGGAAGCTGCCCGAAAGCTGAGCTTAGGGTTCACAAGTTGGAGAGACGTCGGGGTCTCTATGGCGCGGCCCCGACCGGGGGCGGTGGTCGTACCGTCGCCGAGGGCAGGAGTGGATGAGTCGTGCAGACTCCGGGGTCGCAGTCTTCTCTGCACCGGGCCAACCTCGAACGGGTCGTACGCGCGGTGCGTATGGCCGGTTCCCTCACCCAGGCGGAGATCGCGAGGAGCACGGGACTGTCGGCGGCCACGGTCTCCAATATCGTCCGTGAACTGAAGGACGGCGGGACGGTCGAGGTCACACCCACCTCCGCGGGGGGCCGCCGGGCGCGCTCCGTCTCGCTGAGCGGGGACGCGGGCATCGTCATCGGTGTGGACTTCGGGCACACGCATCTGCGGGTGGCCGTCGGCAACCTCGCGCACCAGGTGCTCGCCGAGGAGTCGGAACCCCTCGATGTGGACGCCTCGTACGCCCAGGGCTTCGGCCGGGCCGAGGCGCTCGTCGAGCGGCTGATCGTCACCACCGGGGCCGGCCGTCAGAAGGTGATCGGGGTGGGCCTCGGGGTGCCGGGGCCGATCGACGCCGAATCGGGCACGCTCGGCTCCACCTCGATCCTGCCGGGCTGGAGCGGGATCAACCCCGGCGTGGAGCTGGCCGGGCGCCTCGGCGTACCGGTGTACGTGGACAACGACGCCAACCTCGGCGCGCTCGGGGAGATGGTCTGGGGCAGCGGGCGCGGGGTCCGGGACCTGGCGTACATCAAGGTCGCCAGCGGCGTCGGTGCCGGGCTGGTGATAGACGGTCAGATCTACCGGGGCCCCGGGGGCACGGCCGGCGAGATCGGGCACATCACCCTGGACGAGGCGGGGCCCGTGTGCCGCTGCGGCAACCGCGGCTGTCTGGAGACCTTCGCGTCGGCGCACTACGTGCTGCCGCTGCTCAGGCCCAGCCACGGCGCCGATCTGACCCTGGAGCGAGTCGTCCAGCTCGCCAGGGAGGGCGACCCCGGCTGCCGCCGGGTCATCGCCGACGTCGGCCGCCACATCGGCAGCGGCGTGGCGAACCTGTGCAACCTGCTGAACCCCAGCCGGGTGGTGCTCGGCGGGGAGCTGGCCGAGGCGGGCGAGCTGGTGCTCGGGCCGATCAGGGAATCCGTCTCCCGGTACGCGATCCCGAGCGCGGCCCGGCAGCTGTCGGTCCTCCCCGGGGCGCTGGGCGGCCGGGCCGAGGTGCTGGGCGCGCTCGCTCTCGTACTCAACGAGATGGGTGACTCGACCCTGCTCGACAGTGCCCTTCCGGTCGGGACTCCTGCCTTTACATAGATCACGGAGTCTTCACTTAGATAACGAATGGCACCGTTGTCGTCTCATTAAGAATTTAATACTTGACGGTAGTCGCGTGGCCGAGTTGACTCTCTGCTACCTCGGCCGCAACGACGCGGCCTCGTCAGGGAGGTTTGTCACGTGAACGCAAAGATGCGTCGCACCGCCATTGTTGCCGCCGCCAGCGCGATGGCGCTCTCCCTCGCCGCCTGTGGCAGCGCCAAGGAGTCCGGCGACAAGGCGGAGCCGGCCAAGTCGGCCGCGAAGGGTCCGATCACGGTCGGTCTGCTGCTGCCGGAGAACCAGACCGCGCGGTACGAGAAGTTCGACAAGCCGTTGATCGAGAAGAAGGTCGACGAGCTGACCGGCGGTACGGGCAAGGTCGTCTACGCCAACGCCAAGCAGGACGCGACGCTCCAGAGCCAGCAGGTCGACGCGATGATCACCAACAAGGTCAACGTGCTGCTGATCGACGCGGTCGACTCGAAGGCCATCGCCAGCTCGGTCCAGAAGGCCAAGGACGCCGGGATACCCGTCGTCGCCTACGACCGGCTCGCCGAGGGCCCGATCGACGCGTACACCTCCTTCGACAACGAAGAGGTCGGCCGGGTCCAGGGCAAGGCCCTCCTCGAAGCCCTCGGCTCCAAGGCCCGGTCCGGCGAGATCGTCATGATGAACGGCGCCGTCACCGACCCGAACGCCGCCCTCTTCAAGAAGGGCGCCCACGCCGAGCTGGACGGCAAGGTGAAGATCGGCAAGGAGTACGACACCAAGGAGTGGAAGCCGGAGAACGCCAACGCCAACATGGAGGGCGCCATCTCCGCCCTCGGCAAGGACAAGATCGTCGGCGTCTACTCGGCCAACGACGGCATGGCGGGCGGCATCATCACCGCCCTCAAGGGCGCCGGCTTCGCGACCCTTCCCCCGGTCACCGGACAGGACGCCGAACTCGCCGGTGTGCAGCGCATCGTCGCGGGCGAGCAGTTCATGAGCGTCTACAAGTCCTACCCGCGTGAGGCCGAGATCGGCGCCGAGATGGCCGTCGCGCTCGCCAAGGGCGAGAAGCTCGACTCCCTCACCAAGGGCGTCACCGTGGACAGCCCGACCATCAAGGGCGTCCCCTCCGTGCTCGTCCCGGTCGTCTCGCTGACCAAGGACAACATCAAGGAGACCGTCATCAAGGACGGCATCTACACGGTGGGCGAGATCTGCACCACCAAGTACCAGGCCGACTGCGCCAAGGCCGGCCTGAAGTAGGCCGTGGCCGGGCCCCGCCCGGCCGCCCCGGCCCCTCCCGGACCACGTCCGGTGGGCCCTCCCCGGTGAGTCCGTCCGGCACCCCGCCCGTCCCGGCCCCGCGGCCGGAGCCGGGGCGGGGGCGGGACGGGCGGGGTGCCGGCGGGCCCCGGGCGTCCCGCCCCCCTTTCCCCAGCTCTTCCGCTACACCTCCCGCGCCGCCCCCGGCGTGGGCATCCCCGCCGGTCAGGCGGCGAAGGAGATGGTTCATGTGAGCGCTACGCCCGTGCTGGCGTTGCGAGGGGTCTCCAAGCGATTCGGTGCCGTCCAGGTGCTCACCGACGTCGATCTGGAGATCCACCCCGGTGAGGTGGTCGCCCTGGTGGGTGACAACGGCGCCGGGAAATCCACGCTGGTGAAGACCATTGCCGGCGTACACCCCATCGATGACGGCGTCATCGAGTGGGAGGGGCGCGCCGTCTCGATCGGCAGGCCGCAGGACGCCCAGCACCTGGGCGTCGCGACCGTCTATCAGGACCTCGCGCTCTGCGACAACCTCGATGTGGTCGGAAACCTCTATCTGGGCAGGGAACTGCGCAGCTGGGGCGTGCTCGACGAGGTGGAGATGGAGCGCCGCTCGCGTGAGCTGCTGACCACCCTCTCCATCCGGATCCCCAGCGTCCGTATCCCGATCGCCTCCCTCTCCGGCGGCCAGCGGCAGACCGTGGCCATCGCCCGGTCCATGCTCGGCGACCCCCGGCTCGTCATCCTCGACGAGCCGACGGCGGCCCTCGGCGTGGAGCAGACCGCTCAGGTGCTCGACCTCGTCGAGCGGCTCCGGGAGCGCGGTCTCGCCGTACTCCTGATCAGCCACAACATGGCGGACGTCAAGGCGGTCGCCGACAAGGTGGCCGTGCTCAGGCTGGGCAGCAACAACGGTGTCTTCGATGTCGCGAGCACCTCGCAGGAAGAGATCATCGCCGCCATCACCGGCGCCACGGACAACGCCGTGACCCGCCGCGCGTCGCGCACTGTGGAGGTTCAGAAGTGAGTACGGACAAGCCCTCCACGCTGCTCGGCAAGAGCCCCGGCGGCTCGGGCGGCAAGGCCCCCGCCCCGGTGGACGCACCGCCCGCCGCGGTCACCGCGGTCGACCCCCGGCTGCTCGTGCGCGAGCAGGGGTTCTCGGGCTATCTCGCCGAGTTCTCGCGCAAGATACGCGCCGGTGATCTGGGGTCGCTCCCCGTGATCGTCGGGCTGTTGATCATCTGTGTGGTCTTCCAGAGCCTGAACTCGAACTTTCTCTCCGCCGAGAACATCAGCAACATCTCCGTGGCCATGGTCGGCACCGGGATGATCGCCGTCGGCATCGTCTTCGTCCTGCTGCTCGGCGAGATCGACCTGTCGGTCGGCTCGGTCAGCGGGGTGTCCGGGGCCGTCGTCGCCGTGCTGAGCGTCACCCACGGAATGAACGAATGGCTGGCACTGGTCGTCGCCATCGTCAGCGGCGCGGTCATCGGCGCGTTCCACGGCTTCCTCTTCGCCCGGGTCGGCGCGCCCGCGTTCGCCGTCACCCTGGCGGGGCTGCTCTTCTGGCTCGGCTTCATGCTCCAGATCCTCGGCAGCAACGGCACGATCAACCTGGACGACGGCGGTCTGGTCGCCCAGCTCACCACGTACTACTTCAGCGATGTCGCGGCCGCCTACGGCCTCGCCGTCGTCGCGGTCGTGGCGTTCTTCGCGACGTCCTTCCTGGAGAGCCGCCGCCGGGAGGCCGCCGGGATCCCGGCCCGGCCGCTCAGCGAGATCGCGCTGCGCACGGGGGTGCTGGCGGTCGTGGCCTTCGCCGCCGCGATCATGTTCAACCAGTACAAGGGGCTGCCGCTGGCCCTGGTGATCTTCCTGCTGGTCCTGGTGGTCACCGACTTCGTCCTGCGCCGCACCGCCTACGGCCGCAAGGTCTTCGCGCTCGGCGGCAGCGTCGAGGCGTCCCGCCGCGCCGGTATCAACGTCACGCTGATCCGGGTCTCGGTCTACTCGATCGCCGGTACGTTCGCGGCCGTCGGCGGTATCTTCATGGCCTCCAAGATCGCCGCGGCCAACCAGGGCGCCGGCACCGGTGACCTGCTGATGAACGCCATCGCGGCGGCCGTGATCGGCGGCACCAGCCTCTTCGGCGGCCGGGGCCGCACCTGGAACGCCCTGCTGGGTGTCATGGTGATCACCTCGATCCAGTACGGGCTGGCGCTGGAGGGCATCGCCACTCCGGTCCAGTACATGATCACCGGTGGGGTGCTGCTGGCGACCGTCGTCATCGACTCCGTCACCCGGAAGACCCAGAAGACCGCCGGTCGCGCCTGACCGAGGGGTTCGTACGGCCGTTGCCCGGCCCCCGTTCCACCGGGGGCCGGGCAACGGCCGTATATGTATGCCATCTATATGACGCACAGATATGACATACGTACGGCCAAATGGGTGACGCGCAATGCGCCGCCCGCCGACCACTCGCGCGAGTGGAACATTAGACTCGGCTGATCGGCAGGCTCGTACGGCTCGAACACGCAAGGAGGCACAGTGGAGCAGGTGTCGCGCGAAGCGCGCCCGTCAGGAGTGGTGGCGGGCGATGGATGGGGGGCGCTGACCCGCATCACAGGACCGCGCGATCTGGACCGGCTCGGCCCCGAACAGCTGGAGCAGCTGGCCGGGGAGATCCGCTCCTTTCTTGTGGAGGCGGTCTCCAAGACCGGCGGTCACCTCGGCCCCAACCTCGGTGTCGTCGAGCTGACCATCGCACTGCACCGGGTGTACGACTCCCCGAAGGACAAGGTGCTCTTCGACACGGGGCACCAGTCGTACGTACACAAGCTGCTCACCGGCCGTCAGGACTTCACGAAGCTCAGGGCCAAGGGCGGACTCTCCGGATACCCGTCCCGTGCCGAGTCCGACCACGACGTCATCGAGAACTCCCACGCCTCCACCGTCCTCGGCTGGGCCGACGGGCTCGCCAAGGCCAACGAGGTCCTCAAGAAGGACGACCACGTGGTCGCGGTGATCGGTGACGGCGCCCTGACCGGCGGCATGGCCTGGGAGGCGCTGAACAACATCGCCGCCGCCAAGGACCGCCCGCTCGTCATCGTCGTGAACGACAACGAGCGCTCGTACGCGCCGACCATCGGCGGCCTCGCCAACCACCTCGCCACCCTGCGCACCACCGACGGGTACGAACGCTTCCTGGCCCGTGGCAAGGACCTCCTGGGACGTACCCCCGTCGTCGGCAAGCCGTTGTACGGGACCCTGCACGGCGCCAAGAAGGGCCTCAAGGACTTCATCGCCCCGCAGGGCATGTTCGAGGACCTCGGCCTCAAGTACGTCGGCCCCATCGACGGCCACGACATCGGCGCCCTGGAGTCCGCGCTGCTGCGCGCCAAGGGCTTCGGCGGTCCGGTCATCGTGCACTGCATCACCGAGAAGGGCCGCGGCTACAAACCGGCCGAGCAGGACGAGGCCGACCACTTCCACGGGATCGGCCCCATCCACCCCGACACCGGGCTGCCCGTCGCCGCCGCCGGCATGGACTGGACCTCGGTGTTCGGCGAGGAGATGGTCAAGCTCGGCCACGAGCGCGAGGACATCGTCGCGATCACGGCCGCCATGCTCCAGCCGGTCGGCCTGGAGAAGTTCGCGCAGGCTTTCCCCGACCGGGTGTACGACGTGGGCATCGCCGAGCAGCACGGCGCGGTCTCGGCGGCGGGCCTGGCCACCGGAGGGGCGCACCCGGTGTTCGCCCTCTACGCGACCTTCCTCAACCGCGCCTTCGACCAGCTGCTGATGGATGTCGCGCTGCACCGCTGCGGGGTGACCTTCGTGCTGGACCGGGCCGGGGTCACCGGTACGGACGGCGCCTCGCACAACGGCATGTGGGACATGTCGATGCTCCAGTGCGTACCGGGGCTGCGGATCGCCGCCCCGCGCGACGCCGACCAGGTCCGCGCCCAGCTGCGCGAGGCCGTGGCGGTCGAGGACGCACCGACCGTCGTCCGCTACTCCAAGGGCGCGGTCGGCCCGGCGGTCGCCGCGGTCGGCCGGATCGGTGGCATGGACATCCTGCGCAGGGCCGAGGAGGGCGCCGCCGACGTGCTGCTCGTCTCGGTCGGAGCGCTCGCTCCGATGTGTCTGGAAATCGCCGATCTTCTCGACAAGCAGGGCATCACCACGACCGTGGTGGACCCGCGCTGGGTCAAGCCCGTCGACGAGGCGCTCGCCCCGCTCGCCGAGCAGCACCGGGTCGTCGTCACCGTCGAGGACAACAGCCGCGTCGGCGGGGTCGGCTCCGCCGTCGCCCAGGCGCTGCGGGACGCCGGGGTCGACGTACCCCTGCGGGACTTCGGCATTCCGCCGCGCTTCCTCGACCACGCCTCCCGCAAGGAGGTCATGGCCGAGATCGGGCTGACCGCACCGGACATCGCGCGCCAGGTCACCGGTCTGGTCGCGAAGCTGGACGGCCGGCTGGTGGAGTCGCCCACCGCGGCCCGCGACTGAGCGTCCGGCGGGACCGGGCCGGTCGGGCCACCCTGTTCGGGTGGTTCGACCGGCCCATCCGTGTGAAATGCGGCGTTATCGGGTAACCGGGGGCGGCAGGCATCCCGAAGATGAGCCGGATGAACGCGCACACGGAGGTACGCCGGTGAGTACACAGCAGGACCCGGGACCCGTCGGAAACGGTCTCTTCCGTACCAAGAACGTAGAACAATCGATCAGGGATACGGAGGAGCCCGAGACAGCGCTCCGGAAAACGCTCTCCGCGCTCGATCTGACGGTCTTCGGCGTCGGGGTGATCATCGGGACCGGGATCTTCGTCCTGACCGGTGTCGTCGCCAAACAGACCGCGGGCCCCGCCACCGCCCTGGCCTTCGTCGTCGCCGGGGTCGTCTGCGGGCTGGCCGCCCTCTGCTACGCCGAGTTCGCCTCGACGGTGCCGGTCGCCGGATCCGCGTACACCTTCTCGTACGCCTCGCTCGGCGAGCTGCCCGCCTGGATCATCGGCTGGGACCTCGTCCTGGAGCTGGCGCTCGGCTGCGCGGTCGTCGCGGTCGGCTGGTCCGGCTATGTGCGCTCGCTGATGGAGAACGCGGGGCTGAGCCTGCCGGAGGCGCTGTCGGGGACGAACGACGGGAGGTTCGGCTTCGATCTCCTCGCCTTCCTCCTCGTGCTCGTCCTGACCGGCATCCTGGTCGCCGGGGTGAAACTGTCCTCGCGGATCACCGCCATCATCGTGGCCGTCAAGCTCACCGTCGTCCTGCTGGTGATCGTCGTCGGCTCGTTCTTCATCACCGGCTCCAACTACAAGCCGTTCATCCCGCCGGCCGAGTCGGCCGGGAGCGGTGGCGGCTGGACCGCGCCGATCATCCAGCTGATGGCCGGTTACACCCCCACCAACTTCGGCGTCATGGGCATCTTCACCGCCGCCGCGGTCGTCTTCTTCGCCTTCATCGGCTTCGACATCGTCGCGACCGCCGCCGAGGAGACCGTCGACCCGCAGCGCGACGTCCCGCGTGGCATCCTCGGCTCCCTCTTCATCTGCACCGTGCTCTATGTCGCCGTCTCGATCGTCGTCACCGGGATGCAGCACTACACCCAGCTGTCCGTGGACGCCCCGCTCGCCGACGCCTTCAAATCCGTCGGACACCCCTTCTGGGCCGGGCTGATCAGCTTCGGCGCGGCGGTCGGGCTCACCTCGGTCTGCATGATCCTGCTGCTCGGCCAGACCCGGGTGTTCTTCGCGATGAGCCGCGACGGACTGCTGCCGAGGACCTTCTCCCATGTCCACCCCCGGTTCGGCACGCCGTACCGCTCGACGATCCTCCTCGGGGTGATCGTGGCGATCGTCGCGGGCTTCACCTCCATCCAGGAACTCGCCGAGCTGGTCAATATCGGCACGCTGTTCGCCTTCGTCGTCGTCGCGCTCGGCGTGGTCCTCCTGCGCAGGAGCCGCCCCGACCTGCCGCGTTCGTTCCGTACCCCGCTCGTGCCGTTCGTACCGATCGCGTCCGTGCTCGCGTCCCTGTGGCTGATGCTCAACCTGCCCGCCGAGACCTGGCTGCGCTTCGGCATCTGGATGGTCCTCGGCTGCGTCGTCTACTTCGTGTACGGCCGGAGCCACAGCAGGCTGGGCCGATCGCGCTGACTCCCGGCCCCTGGTGCGTACCCGCTAGTACTATCGTGCTCCAGGTTTCCGGCACTCGGGGAAGGGCGGCAGCAGGCCATGACACCGCGGTCCGGACCGACGCCGAAACCGCCGGGCGGCAGCACGGCAGGGGAGGCCCGGAGCGTCTCGGTCCCCCCGGCGGGCACGGCGCTCCCCGCGACCACCGGCTGGCTGCTGCGCGGCAAGGACGGCAGGCTCACGGCGTACGCCCCGACCGACGGCGGGGTCCTGCGCTGGACCGAGGCCCGGGTCGGCGGTCCGGGGTGGGCGGGGCCCGATCTGCTCGCCGTCGCCGGGCTCCTGCCGTACCTGTCCGTCGCGCAGAGCGCCGAGGGCTTCGTCCATCTGCTGGGGGTACGCGCCCGGCCGTGTGCGGACGGCCCGGACGAACTGGACCTGGTGCACGCGATCCAGTTCCAGACCGGCCGTCCGCTGCGGGACTGGCAGTCGCTGGGCAATCCGCACGGCAAGGACCGCGCGAAGGGCGCCCAGATCGGGATGCCGTCCCACGTCCTGGACGACACCGGCTCCGTGCAGCTGTTCCTCCGCAACACCAACGGCGGGCTGTCCGCCAAGCGGCAGGCGCCCAGCGGCCGTTGGCATCCCTGGGGCGGCGCCAACCCCCGGGGGACGCTGCTGACCGGCGAGAGCGCCGCCGCCGTGACCGACCACGGGACGATCGACCTGCTCGTCCCGGCGGGCGACGCCGTGGTGCGCTGGCTCCGCGAGAAGGCCGACGGGGAGCTGGTCCGCGCCGAGGACGAACCGAGGGTCAAGGTCGCGCCCGGCACCATCACCGCCGAGCGCACCGGCCCCGGCCGGCTCACCCACTTCTGGCGCGACGCGGGCAACGGTACGGTCCGGGCCTGGCGCCCCGGCGCGGAACCCGCCTCCCTGGGCGGCCGGGGCACCGGCCCGCCGGCCCTGCTCCGCACCCCCGTCGACGGCTACGACTGCACGATCCTGGCCCAGCGCGGCACCGACGGCCACCCCAGCATCGCCGCCTACCCCACGGAGCACGAGGAGGCGGGCCTGCACTGGACCAGGACCGGCGAACGCTGCGCGGGCGCGCCCGCCCTCGCCCTGGACGGCCTCGGCCGGGTGGTCCTGGCGGCGATCGGCGAGGACGGCACGCTCAGGGTGACCCGGCAGAAGGCGGAGCCCGGTCTCGCGCTGGAGCCGTGGACCCGTATCTGACCTCCGGCCTCCGTCCGGACGTACGGGCGGGCCGTACGGAAGAAGCTCCGCACGGCCCGCCCGCGTCCTACCACACGGCCTACGCCGGAACGCTCGCCACACCCGGGGCCAGGAACGGCTTGCCGTTCACCCGCTCCGAGACACCCTCCCGGTCCAGGTACGGCGTGATGCCGCCCAGATGGAACGGCCAGCCCGCGCCCGTGATCAGGCAGAGGTCGATGTCCTGCGCCTCGGCGACCACACCCTCGTCGAGCATCAGCCCGATCTCCTGCGCGACCGCGTCCAGCACCCGCACCCGGGTCTGCTCCTCGGTCAGCACGGAGCCGCCCTGCTTCAGCAGCGCCGCGACCTCCGGGTCCAGCTCCGGCTTGCCGGAGTCGTACAGGTAGAAGCCCCGCTTGCCCGCCTTGACGACCGCGGCGAGGTTCTCCGAGACGGTGAAGCGCTCGGGGAAGGCGCCGTGCAGGGTCTCGGAGACATGCAGACCGATGGCGGGCCCGACCAGCTCCAGCAGCACCAGCGGCGACATCGGCAGCCCGAGCGGCTCGACCGCGCGCTCCGCCACCTCGACCGGGGTGCCCTCGTCGATGACGTTCTGGATCTCGCCCATGAAGCGGGTGAGGACGCGGTTGACGACGAACGCCGGGGCGTCCTTCACCAGCACCGCGGTCTTCTTCAGCTTCTTCGCCACACCGAACGCGGTGGCCAGCGACGCGTCGTCGGTCTGCTCGCCGCGCACGATCTCCAGCAGCGGCAGGATCGCTACCGGGTTGAAGAAGTGGAAGCCGACGACCCGCTCGGGGTTCTTCAGCTTCGACGCCATCTCGGAGACCGACAGCGACGAGGTGTTGGTGGCGAGGATCGCGTGCGCCGGGGCGACCGCCTCGACCTCCGCGAACACCTGCTGCTTGACGCCCATCTCCTCGAAGACGGCCTCGATCACGAAGTCCGCGTCCGCGAACCCCTCGGCCTTGTCCAGCACACCCGTGACCAGCGCCTTGAGCCGGTTGGCCTTGTCCTGGTTGATCCGGGACTTCAGCAGCAGCTTGTCGATCTCGCCATGGACGTACGACACGCCCTTGTCGATCCGCGCCTGGTCGATGTCCGTCAGCACGACGGGCACCTCCAGCCTGCGGGCGAAGAGCAGCGCCAGCTGCGACGCCATCAGCCCCGCGCCGACGACCCCGACCTTGGTGACCGGACGGGCCAGCGACTTGTCCGGGGCGCCCGCGGGCCGCTTGGCGCGCTTCTGCACCAGGTTGAACGCGTAGATCCCCGACCGCAGTTCGCCGCCCATGATCAGGTCGGCCAGCGCGCGGTCCTCGGCGTCGAAGCCGGCCTGGAGGTCGCCGTCCTTCGCCGCCTCGATGATCTCCAGCGCGCGGTACGCGGCCGGGGCCGCCCCGTGCACCTTGGCGTCGGCGATGGACCGCCCGCGCGCCACCGCCTGGTCCCAGGCCGCGCCCCGGTCGATCTCCGGGCGTACGACCTCGGTCTCGCCCTTCAGCACCGAAGCGGTCCAGATGAGCGACCGCTCCAGGAAGTCGGCGCCCTCGAAGATCGCGTCGGCGATCCCCAGCTCATGGACCTGACCGCCCTTGAGCTGCTTGTTCTGGCTGAGCGAGTTCTCGATGATGACCGAGACCGCGCGGTCCGCGCCGATCAGGTTCGGCAGCAGCGCGCAGCCGCCCCAGCCCGGGACGAGCCCGAGGAAGACCTCGGGCAGCGAGAACGCCGGAACGGCCGCCGACACCGTGCGGTAGTCGCAGTGCAGCCCGATCTCGACGCCGCCGCCCATCGCCGCGCCGTTGTAGTACGCGAAGGTCGGTACGGGCAGGGCGGCGATGCGTTTGAAGACCTCGTGGCCGCTCCGGCCGATCGCGAGGGCGTCCTCGTGGCGCTTCAGCAGCTCCACACCCTTGAGGTCGGCGCCGACGGCGAAGATGAACGGCTTGCCGGTCACCCCGACCCCGACGATCGAGCCCTCCGCCGCCTCGGCCGTGACCTGGTCGAGCGCCGCGTCGATGTGGGCCAGCGACCGCGGGCCGAACGTCGTCGGCTTGGTGTGGTCGAGCCCGTTGTCCAGCGTGATCAGGGCGAACCTGCCCGCGCCCGCCGGGAGTTCGAAGTGGCGCACCTGCGCCTGGGTGACGACCTCGCCGGGGAACAGCTCGGCCGCGCCCGTCAGGAGTTCAGCGGTACTCACTTGTTGCCTCCGTCGAAGTGCGGGTTCTCCCAGATGACCGTCGCGCCCATGCCGAAGCCGACGCACATCGTGGTCAGCCCGTAACGGACCTGCGGCTGTGCCTCGAACTGCCGGGACAGCTGGGTCATCAGCCGCACCCCGGAGGAGGCCAGCGGGTGGCCGAACGCGATGGCGCCGCCGTACTGGTTGACGCGCGCGTCGTCGTCCGCGATGCCGTAGTGGTCGAGGAAGGCCAGCACCTGTACGGCGAACGCCTCGTTGACCTCGAACAGCCCGATGTCCGAGATCGACAGCCCGGCCTTGGCCAGCGCCTTCTCGGTCGCCGGGATCGGTCCGTACCCCATCACCTCGGGCTCGACGCCCGCGAAGGCGTACGACACGAGGCGCATCCGGACCGGCAGGCCCTGCTCGCGCGCGAAGTCCTCGGCGGCGATCAGCGAGGCCGTCGCGCCGTCGTTCAGCCCGGCCGCGTTCCCCGCGGTGACCCGGCCGTGCGGCCGGAACGGCGTCTTGAGCCCGGCCAGCATCTCCAGCGTCGTCCCCGGCCGCATCGGCTCGTCGGCGGTGACGAGCCCCCACCCGGTCTCTCCCGCGTCGGGGTTGGTGCGGCGCACCGAGACGGGCACCAGGTCCTGCTGGATCGAGCCGTTGGCGTACGCCTTCGCGGCCTTCTCCTGCGAGCGCACCGCGTACTCGTCGGCCCGCTGCTTCGTCAGGTGCGGGAAGCGGTCGTGCAGGTTCTCCGCCGTCATGCCCATGAAGAGGGCGGAGTCGTCGACGAGCTTCTCCGACACGAAGCGCGGGTTCGGGTCGACCCCCTCGCCCATCGGGTGGCGGCCCATGTGCTCGACCCCGCCCGCGACGACGACGTCGTACGCGCCGAAGGCGATCGACCCGGCGGTGGTGGTGACGGCGGTCAGCGCGCCCGCGCACATCCGGTCGATCGAGTAGCCGGGCACGGACTGCGGCAGCCCCGAGAGGATCCCGGCGGTACGGCCGAGGGTGAGGCCCTGGTCACCGATCTGCGTGGTCGCGGCGATGGCGACCTCGTCGATCCGGGCGGGGTCGAGGTCCGGGTTGCGGCGCAGCAGCTCCCGGATCGCCTTCACGACGAGATCGTCGGCCCGGGTCTCGTGATAGATGCCCTTCGGGCCCGCCTTGCCGAACGGGGTGCGGACGCCGTCGACAAAGACGACATCCCTGACGGTACGAGGCACGATGGCTCTCCTCCAGGGTGCGGGGTGGCACTGCTGCGGGGCGCGCCAGCGACGCGCTTCCACCCCATGCTACTCGCGGGTAACCACCCTGCCCACCCCCGGCCGGTTTTTTGCGCCCCGAGGCGGCCCCGACCCCGTGCGCGGGCTACCGCTCCCCGGGCGACAGCGCCCGCGTCAGCAGCGGCGCCACCTGCTCGACCTGCCAGGGGCGCGCCCCGTGCCCGGCCAGCGCGGCCGCCACCTGCTCCACGGTCCGCTCGTGCGGCGGCTCCCAGCACACCCGGCGGACGGTGTCCGGTGTGATCAGGTTCTCCTGCGGCATGTTGAGCCGCTCGGCGAGCGCCGAGACCGCCGCGCGGGCGGCCGACAGCCTGGCGGCGGCCTCCGGGTCCTTGTCCGCCCAGGAGCGCGGCGGCGGCGGGCCCGCGATGGTCTGGCCGGGCTGCGGCAGCTCGCTGTCGGGCAGCTCCTTCGCCCGGTCGATGGCCGCCTGCCACTGCTCCAGCTGCCGTCTTCCCATACGGTGGCCGAACCCGGGCAGCGCGGTGAGGGCGTGCAGATTCACCGGCAGCGCGAGGGACGCCTCGACGATCGCGGTGTCGCTGAGTACCTTGCCGGGGGAGATGTCACGACGCTGCGCCACCCGGTCGCGGGTGGTCCACAGCTCCCGTACGACGGCCATCTGACGGCGGCGGCGGACCTTGTGCATGCCGGAGGTACGGCGCCAGGGGTCCTTGCGCGGCGGCGCGGGCGGCGCCGAGGCGATGGCGTCGAACTCCTGCTGGGCCCAGTCCAGCTTGGCCTGCCGGTCGAGGTCCTTCTCCAGCGCGTCCCGCAGGTCGACGAGGAGCTCCACATCGAGTGCGGCGTAGCGCAGCCAGGGCTCGGGCAGTGGCCGGGTCGACCAGTCGACGGCGGAGTGGCCCTTCTCCAGGGCATAGCCGAGGACGTTCTCCACCATGGCGCCGAGGCCGACCCTGGGGTGGCCCGCCAGCCGTCCGGCCAGCTCCGTGTCGAAGAGCCGGGTGGGGATCATGCCTATTTCGCGCAGACACGGAAGATCCTGGGTGGCTGCGTGCAGGATCCACTCGGTGTCGGCGAGAACCTCGCCGAGCCCGGAGAGGTCGGGGCAGCCGACGGGGTCGATCAGGGCCGTGCCCGCGCCCGCGCGGCGCAGCTGGACCAGATAGGCGCGCTGGCCGTAGCGGTAGCCGGACGCGCGCTCGGCGTCGACGGCGACGGGTCCGGTGCCCGCGGCGAAGGCCGCGATCACTTCGGCGAGCGCGTCGTCGGTGGCGACCACCGGTGGAACGCCCTCGCGGGGCTCCAGCAAGGGGATCGGCGCCGATTCGACGTCGGCCGGGGGCTGCGACATCAGCGGCTGGCGCCGCGGGCCCCCGGTGGTTCGCAGTGCTGGCTCTGCTGCGGTGTCTTGGGCGTCGGTCACCGGTCAAGGGTATCTGTGAACGGACGGCGCCCGTCGACGGAACGTTCCGTCGACGGGCGGTGGGGGCGAGAAGTGGTCAGTGGATGATTCCGGTACGGAGGGCCACGGCGACCATCCCCGCCCGGTCGCCCGTGCCGAGCTTGCGCGCGATCCGGGCGAGGTGGCTCTTGACGGTGAGTGCGGACAGGCCCATCGACACACCGATGGCCTTGTTGGACTGTCCCTCGGCGACGAGCCGCAGGACCTCGACCTCGCGGCCGGACAGCTCGCGGTAGCCGCCGGGGTGGTTCGGGGCGCCCGGCGGGCGCCGGTGCATCCGTTGGCCGGCGCCGAGGGGGGCGGCGCCGGGACGGCCGGGGTGGCCGATGTTCGTACGCGTACCGGTCACGACGTAGCCCTTGACGCCGCCCGCGAGGGCATTGCGCACCGCGCCGATGTCGTCGGCGGCGGAGAGGGCGAGGCCGTTGGGCCAGCCGGCGGCCCGGGTCTCGGAGAGCAGGGTCAGCCCGGAGCCGTCGGGCAGATGGACGTCGGCAACGCAGATGTCGCGCGGGTTGCCGACGCGGGGGCGGGCCTCCGCGATGGACGACGCCTCGATGACGTCACGTACTCCAAGGGCCCACAGGTGGCGGGTGACGGTGGAGCGGACGCGCGGGTCGGCCACGACGACCATGGCCGTCGGCTTGTTCGGGCGGTAGGCGACCAGGCTTGCGGGCTGCTCGAGGAGAACGGACACCAGGCCTCCTGGGGGAAGGTGCGGGACGGAGCCGGCCGTGAGGAGTGGGGATGAAGCCGGGGCGTACCGGTGCGTTTAAAGGTCATTGACCTCTTCGGCAGCAACCTCGCTCGCCTTTAGAGAATGATCACGAATTGGTGAGTAACAATTCGGGCAATTCGGATGGGTGATCGATCATCCTACAAGTGGCCCCATCCCGGAGCCCCGCTCCGGACCCCGTCCCGCACCCTTGCGGGAACGCCCGCCCGACCCCGTCCGTCCCCGTTCTCCCTCAGGACACCTGCGGTCCGCGCCGCTGCGGCAGCGACACCACACCGGCGCCCCGCCCGGTCTCCCCGGGGCCGGGCGCGGCCCCCGGGGAGAGGGGCGGCAGCCCCGCGATCTGGCAGAGCAGATCGCACCAGGCCGCCAGATGCGCCGTCGTGTCGGGCGCCCCGCCCCGGCCCTCGCGCGGGGTCCAGGACGCGCGGATCTCGATCTGGGTCGCGGGCCTGCGCTCGGCCAGCCCGCCGAAATAGTGCGACCCCGCCCGGGTGACGGTGCCGCTCGGCTCCCCGTACGACAGTCCGCGCGCCTCCAGCGCGCCCGTCAGCCAGGACCAGCACACCTCCGGCAGCAGCGGGTCGGCCGCCATCTCGGGCTCCAGCTCCGCCCGTACGAGCGTGACCAGCCGGAAGGTGCCCTGCCAGGCGTCGTGCCCGGCCGGGTCGTGGAGGAGGATGAGCCGGCCGTCCGCCAGATCGTCCTCCCCGTCCACGACCGCGGCCTCCAGGGCGTACGCGTACGGCGCGAGCCGCTTCGGCGGTGGGACCGGGTCGATCTCGATCTCCGGACGCGGCCGCGCGGCCCGCAGTGCTTCGACCGCCGTGAGGAACGCGGACGGCGCGGAATCCCCCTCCGCGCCGTCCTTTCCCCCGGTGCCGTTGGAATGATCGGAAAACTGTCCCTGAGCCGCAGCCATGCGGGGAAGAGTAGGCCGAACCCGCGCCTCGTGCGGGGAAGGACACCCGGCCCGGGGCAAGCGCTTCCCCGTACATGCGAAGATTCTGGACGTGAGCGCCATCGACCGCACAGCGGGCCAGCAGACGAAGACGTACGAATCGGCCTTCATGAAGGCGTGCAGACGCGAGCCGGTACCGCATACACCGGTCTGGTTCATGCGGCAGGCTGGCCGGTCGCTGCCGGAGTACCTGAAGGTGCGCGAGGGCATTCCGATGCTGGAATCCTGCATGCGGCCCGAGCTGGTCACCGAGATCACGCTCCAGCCCGTGCGCCGCCACAAGGTCGACGCCGCGATCTACTTCAGCGACATCGTCGTCCCCCTCAAGGCCATCGGCCTCGACCTCGACATCAAGCCGGGCGTCGGCCCCGTCGTCGCCGAGCCGATCCGCACCCGTGCCGGCCTCGCCCGGCTGCGCGACCTCACCCCGGACGACGTCTGGTACGTCACCGAGGCGATCGGCATGCTCACCGGCGAGCTGGGCACCACCCCGCTCATCGGCTTCGCGGGCGCGCCCTTCACCCTCGCCAGCTATCTCGTGGAGGGCGGCCCGTCCCGCAACCACGAGCACACCAAGGCGATGATGTACGGCGACCCGCAGCTCTGGGCCGACCTGCTCGACCGGCTCGCGGACATCACCGCCGCCTTCCTGAAGGTCCAGATCGAGGCGGGCGCGAGCGCCGTCCAGCTCTTCGACTCCTGGGTGGGCGCGCTGGCCCCCGCCGACTACCGCCGCTCCGTGCTGCCCGCCTCCGCCAAGGTCTTCGACGCGGTCGCCGGGTACGGCGTCCCGCGCATCCACTTCGGCGTGGGTACGGGCGAACTGCTCTCCCTGATGGGCCAGGCGGGCGCGGACGTCGTCGGCGTCGACTGGCGCGTCCCGCTCGACGAGGCGGCCCGCCGCGTCGGCCCCGGCAAGGCGCTCCAGGGCAACCTCGACCCCGCCGTCCTCTTCGCCCCCACCGAGGCGGTCGAGGCCAAGACCCGCGAGGTGCTGGACGCGGCGGCCGGACTGGAGGGCCACATCTTCAACCTCGGCCACGGCGTCCTGCCGTCCATGGACCCGGACGCGCTGAGCCGACTGGTCGCGTACGTACACGAGCGGACCGCCCGCTGAACGGCTACGCGCCCGCCGCGCGTACCGCCGCCGTCGCCTTGCGCGCCGCCACCAGGACCGGGTCCCAGACGGGGGAGAACGGCGGCGCGTAGCCGAGGTCGAGGGTGACCATCCGCTCCACGGTCATCCCTGCGGTCAGCGCGACCGCCGCGATGTCCACCCGCTTCGCCGCGCCCGCGCGGCCGACGATCTGGACCCCGAGCAGCCTGCCCGTACGCCGCTCCGCGAGCATCTTCACCGTCATCCGGGCGGCGCCCGGGTAGTAACCGGCGCTGTGGGTGGACTCGATGGTGGCGGTGACGTACGGGAGACCGGCCCGGCGGGCGTCCTTCTCGCGCAGTCCGGTCCGGGCGATCTCCAGGTCGCAGACCTTGCTGACCGCCGTGCCGACCACGCCGGGGAAGATCGCGCTGCCGCCGCCCACGTTCGCGCCGATGATCTGGCCGTGCTTGTTGGCGTGGGTGCCCAGCGCGATGTGGCGGGTCAGCCCCGACACCAGGTCGAGGACCTCCACACAGTCCCCGCCCGCCCAGATGTTCCCGTGGCCGCGTACCCGCATGGCCCGGTCCGTGAGCAGCCCGCCGTGCTCCCCGAGGGGCAGCCCGGCGGCGCGGGCGAGGGCGGTACGCGGCTCGACGCCGATGCCGAGCACCACGACATCCGCCGGATACTCCGTGTCCCCGGCCACCACCGCCCGCACCCGGCCGTCCGGCCCGGTGCGGACCGCCGTGACCTCGGCGGAGCCGACCGTGGTGATGCCCATGCCGTCCATGGCCGCGCGGACCAGCCGCCCCATGTCCGGGTCGAGGGTGGCCATCGGCTGCTCGCCGCGGTGGACCACCGTGACCTCGTACCCCCGCCTGAGCAACGCCTCGGCCATCTCCACGCCGATGTAGCCCGCGCCGACCACGACCGCGCGCCGGCCCTCCGTGGCCGCGAGGGTGTCCAGCAGCGCCTGGCCGTCGTCGAGCGTCTGCACCCCGTGCACCCCCGGCGCGTCGATACCGGGCAGCGCGGGCCGGACCGGGCGGGCGCCGGTCGCGACGACCAGTTCGTCGTAGCCGGTCCAGCTCTCCGTACCGTCGTCGAGAGCGCGTGAGCGGACCCGTCCGCGCGCCACATCGATCTCCGTGACCTCCGTGCGCATCCGCAGATCAATGGCGCGTTCTCGATGCTCCGCGGGGGTGCGGGCGATGAGCGCGTCGCGCTCCGGGACGTCGCCGCCCACCCAGTACGGGATGCCGCAGGCGGAGTACGAGGTGAAGTGGCCGCGTTCGAAAGCGACGATCTCCAGCTCCTTCGGCCCCCTCAACCGGCGGGCCTGCGACGCGGCGGACATGCCCGCCGCGTCGCCGCCGATGACCACCATGCGCTCCGCCGCCATCGCGATGTCCCCTTCGAGTCGTCTCCGGAGAACGGTACGCGTGGCGCGGTGGGTCAGTCCCGCTCGGCGATGGCGGCGGGCGCGGCCGTGGGCTCCGCCTCCGGCCGCTTCGGCAGCCGGGAGCGCACCAGCCGCCACACCGCGTACAGCACCGCCAGGACCGCGGCGAACGGCAGCACGGCGCCGATCACCACCGCGATCCAGCGCAGTGCCGTACCGAGCGCCTCCCAGCCGCCGCCCAGCGCCTCCAGGAACCCCGGGTCCGCCTCCCGCTCCGTGGTTGCCCTTTTACGGTTTCGAAGAGGTCACGGCCGGACGCGGCGCGCACCACCGCACGCGGCACGGCCGGAAACGGGCGGCGATCCGAGGTTTGAGAGAGTGGGGCCATGGAGTCGAGCGCGCAGTACGTGGACACACACACGGGCCATGTCGTCGTCATCGGAGGCGGGATCACCGGACTGGCGGCCGCACACCGGCTGCTGGGGGCCGGTATCCGGGTGACCCTGCTGGAGGCCACCGGACGGCTCGGCGGAAAGCTGCGCACCGGGGAGATCGAGGGCGCTCCCGTCGACCTGGGCGCCGAGTCGATGCTCGCGCGCCGGCCCGAGGGCGTCGAGCTGGCCAGGGCGGTCGGACTCGGCGACCGGCTCCAGCCACCCACCGCCACCACCGCCTCGGTCTGGACGCGCGGCAGGCTGCGGCCCCTGCCCAAGGGCCATGTGATGGGCGTCCCCGGCGACCCCGCCGCCCTCGCCGGACTCCTCTCCGACGAGGGGCTCGCCCGGATCGCCCGCGAACCGGAGACGGCCCCCGCCGAGGTCGGCGACGATGTCGCGATCGGCGAGTACGTCGCCGGGCGTCTCGGCCGCGAGGTCGTCGACCGGCTGGTGGAGCCACTGCTCGGCGGGGTCTACGCGGGAGACTCGTACCGCATCTCCATGAAGGCGGCCGTCCCCCAGCTCTTCGACGCGATCAGGAGCCACGACTCACTGCTGGCGGCCGTCCGCGACCTCCAGGAGAAGGCCGCCGCGCGACAGCAGACCGGGGCGGTCTTCGCGGGCATCGGGGGCGGCGTGGGCAGCCTGCCCGGCGCCGTCGCCGACGCCGTACGGGTGGGGGGCGGCGACATCCTCCTGGACACCCCCGTCCGGTCCCTCACCCGTACCTCCGACGGCTGGCACATCCGTACGGACGACCGCGTCCTGACCGCCGACGGCATCGTCCTGGCCACCCCCGCCCCGACCGCCGCCGCGCTGCTCGCCGCCGAGTCCCCGGCCGCCTCGGCCCAACTCGCCGCCATCGAGTACGCCTCGATGGCGCTGGTCACCATGGCCTTCCGCCGCACCGACCTCGACTCCACCCTGCCCCCGGGCAGCAGCGGCTTTCTCGTCCCGCCCGTCGACGGGTACACGATCAAGGCGGCCACCTTCTCCACCCAGAAGTGGGGCTGGGTCGCGGACGCCGCGCCCGATCTCTTCGTCCTGCGCACCTCCATCGGACGGTACGGCGAGGAGGAGCGGCTCCACCACGACGACGCCGACCTCGTCGACGTATCCCTGCACGACCTCGGCGCGGCGGTCGGGCTCGACGCGAAGCCGGTGGCCACCGAGGTGACCCGCTGGCTCGGCGGCCTGCCGCAGTACCCGGTCGGCCATCAGGACCGGGTCGCCGCGATCCGCGGGGCCGTCGCCGCGCTGCCCGGACTGCGCGTCTGCGGCGCCGCGTACGACGGGGTCGGCATCCCGGCGTGCGTCGCGAGCGCCCGCCGCGCCGCGGACGAGATCATCGCCACGTCGACCCTGGCGCGAGGCACCGGACGGGGCGCGGGAGAATAGCCCCATGACTGCTGTTCCAGAGAAGACCCCGAACGCGGGCAAGAAGGCCAAGGACCTCAACGAGGTCATCCGCTACACGCTGTGGTCCGTCTTCAAGCTGCGTGACGCGCTCCCCGAGGACCGGGCCGGCTACGCCGAAGAGGTTCAGGAGCTGATCGACCGGCTCGGCACCGAGGACATCACCGTGCGCGGGATGTACGACGTGTCCGGGCTGCGTGCCGACGCCGACGTCATGATCTGGTGGCATGCCGAGACCTCGGACGAGCTCCAGGACGCGTACAACCGCTTCCGCCGCACCCGGCTGGGACGGGCGCTGGAGCCGGTCTGGTCGAACATGGCGCTGCACCGCCCCGCCGAGTTCAACAAGTCGCACATCCCGGCCTTCCTGGCCGACGAGACGCCCCGCGACTACATCAGCGTCTACCCCTTCGTCCGTTCCTACGACTGGTACCTCCTGCCGGACGAGGACCGTCGTACGATGCTCGCCGACCACGGCAGGATGGCTCGCGGATTCCCGGACGTACGCGCCAACACTGTGGCATCCTTCTCGCTCGGCGACTACGAGTGGATCCTGGCCTTCGAGGCCGACGAACTGCACCGGATCGTCGACCTGATGCGTCATCTGCGCGGCTCCCAGGCGCGGCTGTACGTACGGGAAGAGGTGCCGTTCTACACCGGCCGCCGCAAGTCGGTGGCGGACCTGGTGGCCGGGCTCGCCTAGGCGGACCCGCATGAACATGGCCGGACCCGCATCCCGCGGGCCCCGGCCATCCCACCCGGAAGATCAGACGACCGGCGGCAGCCCCCTGTTGCGCGCCCGCTCGTCCAGCGACACCGGGTTCGGCTCCGGGTTCCCATCGGCCGCTGACCCGCGGAAACGCGCTGGCCCGTGGGGAAGGACCTCGTCCTTCCCCGCGCCGGCCCGCTCCGCCCGGTCGCGGCCGATGGAACCCGGGTCGGTGTTCCGTACGGGAGCACGCCCGATCCAGGCTCCGCACCGGGGCCGAGCCACAGAACGGACGTCCCCGCCACGATCCGCTCCGGCGCCCCGCAGGATGGACATCAGGGACATGCCCAGCCGGCCGTACTTGGCGATCAGCTCCTCGTCGTCCACCGTGACCCGGCGGACGTAGGACGTGACGCTCGGGCACCGAGGGCCGAGGACGACCTGCCTGTCCGGCCAGAGGGCTTCGACCGTGCGGGGCAAGCGTTCAGAAGCGAGGCGCCAGATCGCCCCGTTTCGGCAGGCCGGCACGGCTGTCGCTCGGTTCCAGCGACACCGGTTTCGGCTCCGCGTGCGGCGCGCATTCCGCGCGCCGCGCCGGCGCCTCACCGCGCAGCAGATAGTCCTCCAGATAGGTGTTGACGCACGCGTTGGCGGAGCCCGCGATTCCGTGGGTGCCGGCGTCCCGTTCGGTGATCAGGACCGAGCCGGCCAGCCGTCGGTGCAGTTCCAGCGCCCCTTCGTACGGGGTCGCCGCGTCCCGTTCCGCCGCCAGGATCAGGGTGGGGGGCAGCTGGCCGGGGAAGGTGCGGACGTCCAGGGGGTGTTGCCGGGGCGCGGGCCAGTAGGCGCAGGGGAGGTTCATCCAGGCGTTGTCCCAAGTCTCGAACGGTGCCCACGCGGCCAGCGCGGTGTTGTCGCGGTCCCAGACCCGCCACTCCGTGGGCCAGGGCGCGTCGTTGCACTCGACGGCGGTGTAGACGGCGTTGCCGTTCTCGCTGTCGGGGGCGGCCTCGGGCCGGGGCGAGGCCTGGGAGATCAGCGGTTCGGGGTTGCCCTTCAGATACTCGGACAGGGCGGTGGCCCGGATCGCCCAGTAGTCGTCGTAGTAACCGGCCGAGAGCATCACGCCCTGGAGCTGGCCGGTGCCGACCTTCCCGCCCGCGGGCTTCCGCTCGACCCCCTCGCGCACCTTCTCGTAACTCCGCTGCACCTCCTCGGCGGTGGTGCCCAGGTGGTACGCCTCGTCGTGCTTGGCGACCCAGGTACGGAAGTCCTCCCACCGCCGCTCGAAGGCGGCCGACTGGGCGAGGTTGTTGCGGTACCAGACCTTCCGGGGGTCCGGGTCGACCGCCGAGTCGAAGACCATCCGGCGTACGTGGGACGGGAAGAGCGTCGCGTACAGGGCGCCGAAGTAGGTGCCGTACGAGGCTCCCATGAAGGTCAGCCGCTCCTCGCCCAGGCCCGCGCGCAGCACATCCAGGTCGCGGGCGTTGTTCAGCGAGTTGTAGTGGGGGAGCGCGTCCCCCGCGTTCTCCGCGCAGCCCCGCGCGTACGCCTCGGCTTCGGCGATCCGCTCCCGCTTGTACGCCTCGGTCGGGTGCGTCGGGTTCTGGGTGGGCGCCCGCAGTGTGGCCGCCGGGTCCTCGCAGGAGAGCGGGGCCGAGCGGCCCACCCCGCGCGGGGCGTAGCCCACGATGTCGTACGCCTTGGCGATCCGCTTCCACTCGGGCAGTCCGGCGGCGAGCGGGAAGTACATGCTGGAGGCGCCGGGGCCGCCGGGGTTGAAGACCAGCGCGCCCTGGCGCTCCTCGGCCGTACCGCTCGCGCGGGCCCGGCTGACGGTGAGGCTGATGGTCCGGCCGTCGGGCTCGGCGTAGTCGAGGGGGACCTCGACGATGCCGCAGGTGACGGAGGCGGGCAGCATCTCCGTCTTGGGACAGGCCCGGAAGGCGATACCGGCGCCGGCGGCGTGGGCGGCGGCCAGAGCGACACCACGGGCCTCACGGATACCGCCGCGCGCGGCGGTGCCCAGGGCCGCGGTGGCGCCGCCGTCGGCGGTCGCGCCGTCCGCCGGGACGGTGACGAGGGCCGACAGGACCAGGGACCCGAGGGCGGTCAGCACCCCGCACTTCGCTACTGCTCTCATCGCGTTCCCTTCGTGCGTGCGGTTGTGGGATCAACCGCAGAACAGAGGGTCGGCAGCGCGCCGGGGCTGTGCAAGGACCACCGGAAGGTGTCGGGGCCAATGACCCCGATGCGCCGTCGGTCCGCTCCGGCGCGCGGACCGGCGCGTGGTCAGCTTCCCCCGCCTCCGCAGCCGCCCCCGCCGCCTCCGCAACTGCTTCCCCCGCCACAGCTGCCTCCGCCGCCTCCGCCGTCACCGGAGCCGCCGCCCGACCCGCCGCCCCCGCAGGAGGCGGCCCCGCAGCCGGCTCCGGCCCCGCCGCACGCCGTACCGGACCCCGGCACCGCGCCCGAGCACCAGGCGACCACCGCCGCGCCGGAGGAAGCCGCGTACGGAGCCGGGAAGTCCCGCCCCGGCCGCATCCGCGCGGCCTCCCGCAGCTGCGCCCGGAACACCGGGTCGGCCACGCCCGCCGGGCCCTGGGCCGCGACCAGGCTCGCCGGGGACGGGACGGTCGAGGCGAGGAAGTCGCGCAGCGCCCGCCGGCCCGCCCGGGTGATCCGCTTGCCGGCCAGGTTCGAGCAGGCGAACCCCGCGAACGCGCCGACGAACAGGGTCGGCAGCACCGAGTAGGCGGGCACGCCCGCGACCGGGGAGTCGGGGAAGGCGAAGGTCGCCACCGAGGCCAGCAGGAACGACAGCGGCAGCAGGATGACGCAGACCAGCCCCTGGGCGATGCCCCAGACCCGCCAGACCCGTATCCGCGCGCGCGGCACCAGCAGACCGCGCGCCGCGAGCGCGTCCCCGATGTCCTGCACGGTCCTGCCGCGCATCACCGCGAGCCGCAGGGTGTGCAGCCCGCCGTGGGGCGCGGCGGCGTGCTCCAGGAGCACCGAACGCTCCACCGGGTCGTACGCCTGCGGACGCTGTACGGCGACGATGCCGGGGCCGCCCACGGCCAGTCTGCCGTCCGCGCGCATCCCGGCGATCGCCGCCTCCGCGACCCTGCCGGGCCCGCCGCCGAGGAACGCGGCCTCCCAGAGGTCCCGCACCCGGGCGCTCGCCCCCGGCGCGTCGCGGCGGCGGGAGCGGGCGACGCCGGTGACCAGCGCCACCGTCGATATGACGACGGCGAGATGGACCAGAACCGGAAGAGCGCTCATCGTCCCCGGCCCCCCGTCCCGACGAGGGCGGCACGGGCCGCGCGGACCAGCCGGGTCGCCCGGCGCGGCGGCCGCGCGGACGCGCGCTCCCGCCACCACTGGGTCAGCCGCCGCCGGGCGGCCGGGTCCTCGGGGCGGTCCCCGATCAGCAGATGCTCGGCGAAGTCGAGCGCGTCCCGGCGGTATCCGCCGCGCAGCGGCCGCGCGGCGGCGTACTCCACGAACGCCGGGCGGAAGCCGGCGCCGAGGATCCCGGGCAGCTCCGGGGCGACCTTGGCGACGACCCCGGCGCGCTTGGCGGTGAGGGCGCGGCTCTGCGTCCGTAGCCGCCGCGGGTCGAACCCCTCGGGTACGGGGCCCCCGGCGACCAGGGCGGACAGCAGCGCGGCCTGGCTCAGCGCGAGCCGCTCCCGGGCGGTCCCGGTGCTCCGCGGTGGCCCGTCATCCGGGCGCGGGGCGGGCCCGGACCGTACGGGGGGAGGCCCGGACGTCATGGTGAGCGTCTCGCGGATGCGCGTCAGCTCGCCCGCCAGCTCGGCCCCGGGCGGGAAGTCGTCGTCGCGCTCCAGCAGGACGCCCGGCGGGTCGACCCGGGAGCGCAGCTCGGCCAGGATGTCGAGGACGGGCCGGGTCACCGGGTGGGCGTGGGTGTCGTGCCAGACGCCCTCGCGTTCGACGCCGCCCGCGACATGGACGTACGCGATGGCCTCGACCGGCAGTTCGTCCAGCGCCTTCGCCGGGTCCTCGCCGAGGTTCACGTGGTTGGTGTGGAGATTGGCGACGTCGATCAGCAGCCGGACCCCGGTGCGCTCGACCAGCTCCGCCAGGAACCGGCCCTCGCTCAACTCCTCGTCCGGCCAGGCGATCAGCGCGGCGATGTTCTCCACGGCGAGCGGTACGGGCAGGCAGTCCTGGGCGATCCGGATGTTCTCGCAGAGCACGCGCAGCGCGTCCCGGGTGCGCGGGACCGGCAGCAGATGGCCCGCTTCGAGCGTGGGCGAGGCGGTGAGCGGCCCGCCGGCCCGTACGAACGCGATGTGTTCGGTGACCAGTGGCGAGCCGAGGGCCTCGGCCCGCTCCGCGAGGTCCGCCAGCCGCCGGGGATCCGGCCGGTCGGCGCCGCCGAGGCCGAGCGAGACCCCGTGCGGTACGACGGTGACGCCGCGTTCGCGGAGGCGGACGAGGGACTCGGGCAGATGGCCGGGGCAGAGGTTCTCCGCCACCGCCTCGACCCAGTCGATCCCGGCGAGCGCCTCCACGGCGGTGGCTATCTCCGGGCGCCAGCCGATCCCGATGCCCAGGCGTGGTGTGCTGTTCATGGTTCCCCCTGCATCTGTTCTCCCCCGTGCGCGATGTACCGCGTGGAGGGCCTATGACCCCGGGCGGCGCCGGTGAATCCAGGGAGGGGGACGTTCAGAGGATGATTTGAGGTTCCTTCTCCGCTCGGTCGCGCGCAGGCCCGTTCCGGGGCCCGTCCGAGCGCCCCGGGCGGGCCCCGGAACGCGGCAAACGGCAGATCCCTCCGCAGCGGGCTGCGGAGGGATCTGCCGTACGGACGGGTCGCGCGCCGGGGCTCAGTTCGCCGCGGGCTCGGGGGCGGGCCGGTTGGTGTTGATCGCGGCCGGGGCTCCCGGCGGCGCCGGGGAGGGCGACGAGGAGAACTTCAGGTCCCCGTTCGGGGTGATCGGCACGGCGGCCGGCGGCAGGTTGCCGTTCGGCGGCGGCGGGCCGGTCGGGCTGGCCGTCAGGTTGCCGGCCGCCTCGTTGGCGAGGGCGTCGAAGTCGACCTTGCCGGTCGCCTCCAGCATGGTGATGTGGTCGAGGACGGTGATGTTGGCGTCACTCGCCAGCTGCCGCACCAGTTCGTTCCTGGTGGTGTGGCGCACCAGCGCGACCAGCGAGAAGACCTTGCCGTGCGCGTTGCGCAGCAGGTTGGCGAACTTCCGCTCGTACTCGTCGCCCTGGGCCGCCGACAGCTCCGCCAGCCAGCCCTGCTGCTGCTCGTTGGGCTGGTTGGGCAGCTCGACCCCGAGCTTGGCCGCCGCGGATATCACCCGCGCGTCGAGGTCCTTGTGGCCGACGACGAGGTGGTCACCGCACTCCTTGATGGCCGCGGTGGGCGCGCGGTCGATGGCCTGCTGGCCGGCCGGCAGCTCCCAGAGACCGGCGAGCCGTACCTTCACGAGGAAGTCGCGGTCCGTCGCGGTCAACGGCCCCCACTGGGTGGAGACGGTCGACGCGGCGACATTGGCCTGGCCTGTTCCGGAACGGTCGGCGTACGACCAGACGGGGAATGCCAGTGCCCCGACTGTCACGGTCAATGCCGCGATGATGAGCGCCGTACCGTTGATGCGTCGCAACAATGTGCTGCCTCCCGTACCGAAAAAATGTCACTTGCTGAATCAACCGCTGGCCGATCGGCCGTTCAACATACGTGGCGGTAATAGCAAGTACGCACGGGAGGGTCGGAGTGTTCAGCTCCTAGCGGGTTCAACTTCTCAGCTCCTCGGTGAGGTCTCAACTCCTCAGCGAGGGGTGGTCGGAGACCACGGTGGCTGATCCGGCGGCGATCTCCGTGAAACCGGCATCACGGACCACCGGCAGTCCGCCCGAGACGAGTTCCCGCCACCGCGCGGGGCCGGCGGTCCGTACGGCGAGCGGGAATCCGGCCGCGCGCCAGCTCGCGCGGTCCGCCTCGCCCAGCTCCCACCAGGCGAGTTGGGCGCCGTGCCCGGCCTGGGCCATGGCCTTGCCCGCCGACATCTCCAGCCCGGGGCTCAGCCACAGGACGGGCACCCCGGGGGCGGGCGGGGGCGGCGGCGCGGGATCGTCCAGGTCGGTGCCCGAGACCTGGAGCTTGGCCAGTTCCTTGGGCCAGCCGTCGAGCGGGACCGGGGGGAAGACCCGTACCTCGGCGGTGGACGCCGTGTCGGTCGCGGGGCCGGTGCCGGTCACGGTGAGGCCGGGGAGCGCGGTGGCGCGGCGCCACTCCGCGCCGCGCGCCCTGCGCACCACCTTGCGGATCTGGGTGTCCTGCCAGTCGCGGACGGCGCGGGCCCACTCGCCCTCGGTCTCGCCCTCGCCCAGCGACCGTTCGTCGGAGAGCAGGGTGAGCACCGCGCGGGCCGCCGTCTCCAGGGCGTCGGTACGGGCGGGCGGCGCGGCCTTCTCGATGTGGACCAGCAGCGGCAGTACGTACTGCGGCGCGATGTCGTGGGAGGTCTCCGCGCGGGGGGAGGGGCTGTCGGGGGCGCTGCTGCTGTTCTCGGTGCTCACCCGGCCAGTCTGCCAGCCGGTCCCGTGCCCGGCGCCACGGCTTTTCCGCCCATATCTCCGCCTGTACCGCCACCGGTACTTCCAGGGCGATCCATTGGTGATTCCCGTCACGCCACAGGCGCCGGTCTTCGGGGAGAGGGGTGCGTGATCGACCGGCCGAGTGAGGCGACTCCGCAGATCTGATATTACGTACCGATGAAACTTCAGGGAGTGGGCCGCCGTTACGGCCTCGGCGGACCATGGGTGCTGCGCGGGGTGGATCTCGGTCTGACCGCAGGCACTCTGGTCCGGGTCGAGGGCGGCAACGGCAGTGGCAAATCGACCCTGTTGCGGCTGCTGGCGGGGATCGACACCCCCACCGAAGGCCGGCTGACGGATCGTCTCCGCACGGCGTACGTCCCCGAGCGCTTCCCGGTGTCGATGCCCTTCACGGCCGCCGGGTATCTGGTCAACCTGGGCCGGGTCCACGGGCTGAGCAGCGCGGTCGCCGCCGACCGGGCCGTCGAGTGGCTGGACCGTTTCGGGGCCGGTGAGCACGCCCGTACCCAGATGTCCGAGCTGTCCAAGGGCACCAGCCAGAAGGTGGCGGTCGCGCAGGCGCTGCTGGCCGAGGCGGAGTTGCTGGTGCTGGACGAGGCATGGACCGGACTCGACGCCATGGCCCGTACGGAACTGGACCTGGCCGTCAGGGAACGCGTCGCGGCGGGCGGCACGGTCGTGTTCGTCGACCACGACCCACGGCGGCTGGCGGGCGTCGCCGACGAGGTGTACGCGGTGACGGACCTCACCCTCGTACGGCGCGAAGGGGAGGACCCGGTCCCGGCGGACGACGACGGTCCGAGGGTACGGATCGTGGCGGCGGGCCCGGAGGGCGCCCTGCCACCGGCCGGACTGCCGGGCGCGCCGGTGTGCGAACCGGGCGAGGACGGCTCCGTCCTGCTCAGCGCGGAGCAGACGTACTCCGACGAGCTGCTGCGGGCACTGCTGACGGCGCGTCCGGCCTGGCACATCCGGGAGGTACGGACCGAGGCGGTACCGCTCCCCGGGACGGCGCCTTCCCCGGTCGAACCTTCCGTAACCGAACCTTGCGTAACCGAACCTTCCGCGGCCGAACCTTCCACCACGGCGGCTTCCACCACGGCGGCTTCTGCCTCAGAGGCTTCCGCTTCAGCGGCTTCCACTTCCGGCACGACGACGGGGCGCTCCTCCCGATGACCGCACTGCTGCGCTATCAGATCTCCCTGCTCCTGCGCTCGCAGCGCTGGCTGCCGCCGATCCTGCTGTACGGGATCTTCCTCGTGGTCGGGGTGCAGGTGGGGCAGCCGGTCCTGGACTCGCTCGGTTACGCGGCGGCCGTGCTGCTGCCCGTCACGGCCTGGCTGGTACGGATCTGTGTCACCCAGGAACCGGCCGCCGCCCGTGCCGTCACCACTGCCGCGACCGGCGCCCGCCGGGTGCATCTGGCGGCGCTGCTGGCCGCCGTGGCCGTCGCCGGGGCGCTCGGGGCGGCCGGCACGCTGATCGTCGTCCTGATCAGCGAGGCGAAGAACGCGGACCACACCGTGGGGGTGCCCCTGCTGCCCGCCGGGGCGGCCGGACTGCTGGCCGCCGCCGTCTGTCTGCTGCTCGGCACGGCGGTCGGCGCGCTGTGCAGCAGGCCGGTGCTGCCGGGCCGGGCCTGGCCGATCGCGACGAGCATCCTGGTGTCGCTGGCCGCCCTGGTGACCACGGGCTCCCCGGCGAAGTACGCGATCGTCGGACTGGTGACCGGCTCGCGTTCCGGCACGGTCCACACGCCGGGACTGTCGCTCGTGGCCGCCGCGCTGGTGGCGGCCGTGGCGGGCGCGGCGGCCTGCTGGGCCGCCACCCGCCGGGAGTGAGTACGCTCGAACGCGTGACGGAAGAGGGCGCCGAGAGCGCCGAGGGCGCCCGGGGCGCCGACGAATACGCCGCGTGCGTGCTGTGCCAGGAGCCGACCGAGTACCCGAAGACGGTCAGGGGCGCGACGCTCTGCCCCGTCTGCGAGTGGCAGGAAGCCCAGCGGACGGCGTGCTCGGGCTGAGCGCCGCCGCCCGGGGCCGGGCGGCGACCCGGCCGTTCTCAGCGCCCGGTTTTCCTCATCAGCGTGGAGACCTTGACGAAGCGGTAGCCGCGTTCGCGCAGCTCGGGCACGATCCGGCGGATGGCGTCCTCCGTCACCGGGGCCGCGCTGCGCGTGCAGTGCAGCACCACCAGTGAGCCGGGCTTCACCCCCGCCAGCACCTGTTCCGCGACGGCGTCCGCGTCCGTCGCGAAGGCGTCGCCGCTGACGACGTCCCACTGGACCGCCGTCACCCCGGTCGGCGCGAGCGCCCGCAGCGCGGCCTTGTCGTAACAGCCGCCGGGGAAGCGGAAGTACGGGACGACATTGCGCGCCCCTGCCTCCCGGAAGGCGGTGAAGGCGCGCCGGACGTCGGAGGCCGCCCGCTGCTCGCCGATGACCGGCAGCCCGTAGCAGTCGGCGGTGAAGGCGTAGTGGCTGTAGGAGTGGTTGGCGATCTCGAAGAGCGGATCGTTGCCGATCTCCTTGGCCTGGGCCGGATACTCCTCCGCCCACCGGCCGGTCATGAAGACCGTCGACGGTACGTCGAGCCGGCGCAGCAGGGCGATCAGCGAGGGGTTGTCGAAGCGCTCGCCGCTCGCGGCCCGGGGGCCCTGGTCCGCCGTCATATCGGCGTCGAAGGTGAGCGCCACGGTCTTCCCGGCGTCCGGCGCGCCACGGGTGAAGACCGGGGCCAGCCCGCCGGGCCCGGGGGCCAGGGTCGGCGGCCCCGCCACCGCGTCGGGGCGTGGGGAGGGGGAGCTCCGGGCGGGAGCGGCGTCCCCGGCGCGCGCGGCGTCCCCGGAGCGAACGGCAGAAGAAGCGGAGCCGGAGGGGGCGGCGGCCGGGGCGGGACCGGATCCGCCGCCCCCGCATCCGGTGAGGATGGCGCCCAGGACGGCGGCGGCGGTGAGCGCGCGTACATATCTGGTATATCTGGTCACCCAGGGAAAATATATGATGATCTCCCCATGGGGCGCGCGGCGCCCTCTCGCGCTCCCCCGATACCGCCGAACGCGAAGCCTACGCGCCCTCCAGCAGCCTCCGACGGCTCTTCTCACGGTCGAAGCCGCCCTTCGGATACTCCGGGGCCAGCGCCTCCAGATGCTCCAGCAGCAGCGTGCTGATCGCCCAGTTCCGGTACCACTTGCGGTCGGCGGGGACCAGGTACCAGGGTGCCGAGGCGGTCGAGCAGCGGCGGAGCGCCAGCTCGTAGGCCTTCTGGTACGCGGGCCACAGGGCGCGTTCGTCGAGGTCGGACGAGTTGAACTTCCAGTGCTTGTCCGGATTGTCGAGGCGGGCCAGCAGCCGGTCGCGCTGCTCCTCGAAACCGATGTGGAGGAAGACCTTCACCACGGTCACACCGTCGTCGGCCAGCTCCTGTTCGAAGCGGTTGATCTGGTCGTAGCGATGGCCCAGATCGCGGTGGCTTGCCAGCTCGCGGACCCGGGCGATCAGCACGTCCTCGTAGTGCGAGCGGTCGAAGATGCCGATCTCGCCGGGTTGCGGCAGCGCCCGCTTGATCCGCCAGAGGAAGGGGTGGCGCCGCTCCTCGGCGGTCGGGGTCTTGAAGGCCCTGATCCGGCAGCCGGAGGGGTTGAACATCCCGATGACGTGCGCGATCGTGCCGCCCTTGCCGCTGGTGTCCATCCCCTGGAGCACCAGCAGCACCCGGCGCCGGTCGCCCGCCGTGCTCGCCGCGTACAGCCGGTCCTGGAGCCCGCCGAGACGTTCCGCCATCCGGGTGGTGGCCGCCAGCGCCGCCGCCTTGTCCGCCGGGACGCCGGGGCCGCCCGGGGTGGCCTTCGTGTCGTACGCGGAGAGATCGACACCGTCGCCCCCGGGGACGCGCAGCGTCTTGCGGAGGCAGGGTTTCGCGGAAGGGTTGGCCGGTTTCTTGGCCGGTTCCTTCTCTCTCGCTCTGCTTTTCTTCTCCTTGCCGTCCTTCTTCGCCACGGCGCTCGCCTTCCGTCGGTTCCCTTGAGCGTGCGGCGGATCCGCGCGGTCTGCGACCGCTGGCCCCGGAACCCCGGCGGTCAGGACAGGGCGACGAGCCGCACCACGGTGACGGTGAGCACCGAACGCGAGACGTAGTACAGGACGATGGCGCCGGACACCGTCGACTCGCGCCGGTCGTGCTCACCCTTCACCGGGGTCGAGCCGTGCCCGTACGGATCGAGGCCCAGCGTCCCCTCCATCGTGTGCAGGAACGCTCCGGCGTCCCGCATCTTCGACAGGGAGTCGTCCGTGGGCGGCGCGTAGGAGATGCGGTAACTCAAGCCGCACCTCGCCGCTCGGCCTCGTCCAGTGCCAGCCGGTGCAGGATCTCGTCGGCCTCGGGATCGGGTACGGCCTCCAGCATCCAGTGCCGCATCACCGCGTGGATCTCGTCGACACCGGCTTCGTTGATGGCACGGTCGAAGTCATCGCGTCTCTCGTCGGGCAGCGCGGCACGGATGTCGGGGATGCTGTTGGGCACGTCGACTTCGGCGCCGCCGACGAACGTCTTCAGAGGTTCGGTCATGATCGCTCTTCCTCTGTGCGGGTCGGCACTGCCGCCACATTAGACGAGTCATTCCGAAGTCCCGTCTGCGGGGAGGAGCCATGCGCGCGCTCCTCCGGCGACCTCCCCCGGACTCCGTCCGGGGGTACCCCCGGACGGAGTCCCCACGCGGCGTTGCCGTCGGTCAACGACTCACCCACGGCCCTGAGGGAGCGGGACGGGCCCCACCGCGTCGCTTCCCTCCTCCGCCGTGCGGCGGCCCGCACCTGACACCTCCCCGCCCGCTCCGAGGGGGCGGACGGCGCTCCCTCGGGATAATTCGTCCAGCGGGAGCGAAGGCTCCGGAACGTACGTTCCGGAGCCTTCGCTCCCGGTGCTAACGCCAGGGGCCGGTCACCGCGAAAGTAGTCCCCGGGGTGTAGCAGTTGACGTACATCGTGGCGCCGTCCGGCGCGAAGGTGACCCCGGCGAACTCGCCCCACTCGGGCTTCTCGGCGGTGCCGCCCGTCGCGGTAGCGGCTGATGTCAGGGCCTGGGCGTTGCGGGCCATCGCGTACACCTCGCCGCGCCGTGTCACGCCGAACACGTGCTGCGCGCCCCCGCCGTCCTCGCAGACCATCAGGCCGCCGCCCGGGGCGAGGCAGATGTTGTCCGGGGACTCGCCGGGCAGGTCGATATCGGTGTCGGGGCCGAAGACGATCACCAGGGTGAGCCGGCGCCGGTGGGGCTCGTACTTCCAGACCTGGCCGAAGTGGTCCGCGCCCGATCCGTCGGAGCCGCGCGCGAAGCTGGAGACGAAGTAGACGGAGCGGTCGCCCCAGTAGCAGCCTTCCAGCTTCTGCGCGTGGGTGATGCCCCGGGGGCCGAAGTCCTGGAAGCGGATGGCGGTCTCGCGCGCCAGCGGGTCCGGTACGGGGACCCACTCCACCCGGTCGAAGACCGTACCGGCCTCCTGGATGACGGACAGGTCCGGCACCCCCGGCACCCGCATGGCCTCCAGGGCCCCGCCCGCGCGCAGCGAGCCGAGGCCGCCGAGCGGCTTCTCCGGGAGGAAGCGGTAGAAGAGCCCGAACGGGTGGTCGAACGCGTCCTCGGTCTCGTACACGATGCCGCTGTGCGGATCGACCGCGATCGCCTCGTGCTGGAAGCGGCCCATCGCGGTCAGCGGTACGGCGCCGCTGCGGTGCGGATCGGCGCCGTCGACCTCGAAGATGAAGCCGTGGTCCTTGGTGTAGCCGTTGGTGCCGGCCCGGTCCTCGGTCTCCTCGCAGGTCAGCCAGGTGTTCCAAGGGGTGGGCCCGCCCGCGCAGTTGACGGCGGTGCCGGCGATGGCGACGCGCTCGCCGAGGACATTGCCCCGCCCGTCGAGTTCGAGGGCCGTACAGCCGCCCTTGCCCATCGGGTCGTAGGTGAGTCCCTCGACGGTGGGCACGGCGAGGGGCGCGTTCTTGCGGTTCTCGTGGTTCCGTACGAGATGGGTACGGCCCCGGCGTCCGGCGAAGGCGGCCATACCGTCGTGGTTGCTCGGGACCAGGCCCTCGCCGGAGCGGAGCGGGTCGCCCTCTCTGGAGAGGACCTGGTAACGGAAACCTTTCGGCAGATCGAGCAGTCCGTCCGGGTCGGTGATCAGTGGACCGTAGCCGCTGTGGCCGGGCCCCAGGGCGGCGGCGGAGCCGGTGAACAGCTCCGACACCGCTCCCGTGAAGGCGATACCGGTGGTGGCCGCGCCGGTGGCGGCGAGGATCTGACGGCGTGTCGCGGACATGAGGCAACTCCCTGCTGGCGGACAGGAGACGGTGACCGCATGTGTCTAGCACGTGTCCCTGGGCCACGTGAACCACGGGGGTCGCGGCGTGCCCCGGTGTCGCGCGTGGTACCGGAGGGAGCGCGGGCGTCCGGGAACGCGCGGAAGGTCCGGTACGCGCAGGTGGTGGCGCGGCCGGACCGGTGCCGTGCTCAGACCAGCGACGCGGTCAGGGTGATCGTCGTTCCCGTGAGTGCCTGGCTGACCGGGCAGTTCTCCTTGGCGTCGGCGGCGGCCCGCTCGAAGCCCTCGGCGTCGAGCCCGGGGACCTCGCCGCGCACGGTGAGGTGGATGCCGGTGATGCCGGTGCCGGGCCGGAAGGTGACCTCGGCCCCGGTGGTCAGCCGGGTCGGCGGGGTGCCCGCCGTGGCCAGGCCGTTGGAGAGCGCCATCGAGAAGCAGCTGGAGTGGGCGGCCGCGATCAGCTCCTCCGGGCTGGTCCTCCCGTTCGGGCTCTCCGCCCGGGAGGGCCAGGAGACTGCCTGGTCGGGGATGCCGGAGGAGTCGAAGGTGACCGTCCCGGTGCCCTTGAGGAGGTCGCCCTCCCAGACGGTGTGTGCCTGACGCGTGGTGGCCATGGTGGAGCCCTTCTGCCGGTTGCGTAAGCCTGCGTGCGCCTTCGTACGTCCGCGTACGGAGGCTTCGTACGCGGAACGGACGGGCCCCCGCCCCGGGGCGGGGGACCACGCGTCGAACCTACTGCGCGACGAGCGCCTTCGCGTCGCGCGCCAGCGCCGTCAGTCGGGAGATCGCCCGGAAGTACTTCTTGCGGTAGCCGCCGTTCAGCATCTCCTCGCTGAACAGCCGGTCGAACGGGAGCCCGGACGCGAGCACCGGCACCTCCCGGTCGTACAGCCGGTCCGCGAGGACGACCAGCCGCAGGGCGGTCGACTGGTCGGGCACCGCCACGACATCGGTGAGGCAGACCGCCCGTACGCCGTCGGTGAGCGCCCCGTACCGGCTCGGATGGACCGAGGCGAGGTGGTCGAGGAGCCCGGGGAAGCCGTCCAGACTGGCCCCCTCGGTGGCGTACGCGGTCCTGGTCACCTGATCGGTCGAGTACGGCGCGGGTGCCTCGGGCAGCCCGCGGTGGCGGTAGTCCTGGCCGTCGATGCGCAGCGGGCGGAACTGCGCGGACAGCCCCTGGATCTCCCGCAGGAAGTCGACGGCGGCGAACCGGCCCTCGCCGAGCTTGCCCGGCAGGGTGTTGGAGGTGGCGGCCAGCGCCACGCCCGCGTCGACCAGCTTGCCGAGCAGGGTGGAGACCAGGACGGTGTCGCCGGGGTCGTCCAGTTCGAATTCGTCGATGCAGAGGAGCCGGTGGCCGCCGAGCGTCCGTACGGTCTGCTGGAAGCCCAGCGCGCCGACCAGGTTCGTCAGCTCGACAAAGGTGCCGAAAGCTTTCTGCTCCGGGGCGGCCGGGGTGGCGTGCCACAAGGACGCCAGCAGATGCGTCTTGCCGACCCCGTACCCGCCGTCCAGATAGACCCCGCGCGGCCCCGTGGGCGCCTGCGGCTTTCTGGCGAACCAGCGCCGCTTGCCGTGTCCCGTCCCGGCCACGTGCGCGCCGCCGAGACCGGCGGCGAAGGCGTCGAGGACGGTGACGGCCTCGGACTGGCTCGGCTGGTGGGGATCGGGTACGTACGTGGCGAACCGTACGGAATCGAAGCGCGGCGGCGGCACCATCTCGGCGACCAGCCGGTCGGCGGGGACATGCGGCTCGCGGGCGCAGAGGGAGAGCGGAGCCGCTTCGGCTATCGGGGTGCGGCCGGAGGCGGCGGGGGAGGACGACACAGTTAATAACTCTATGCGCCGTGCCAGACTGCTTCGCATGCGACGCCTGTTTCCTGTGACCGACCCGACACTCTCCGCTACCGCCGACCGTGAGTGGACGTTCGACGAGCTGGCGGAGGCGTACGCGTACCCCGCCCCCGGGGAGTGGGACGACGGGCGGTGGCTGCGCGCCAACATGGTCTCCTCGCTGGACGGCGCGGCCCAGCACGAGGGCCGCTCGCAGTCCCTCTCCTCCGCCGCCGACATGCGGATCTTCGGCACCCTGCGGGCGCTCGCCGACGCCGTGGTGGTGGGCGCGGAAACGGTTCGTCTGGAGGGGTACCGGCCCGCCCGCGCCCGGGACGCCTTCGCCGCGCGCCGGGCGGCGGCCGGGCAGTCGCCCGCGCCGGTGATCGCCGTGGTCAGCGCGAGCCTGGAGCTGGACCTCACCGCCCCGCTGTTCACCGCGCCGCTGGTCCCCACGCTCGTCCTGACGGGCGCCGCCGCGCCGCCCGAGCGGATCGCGGCGGCCCGGAAGGCGGGCGCGGAGGTGCTGATCGCCGGGGACGGTGCGGGGGTGGACCCCGCCCGTGCCGTACGGGAGCTGGCGGAGCGGGGGCTCGTACGGCTGCTCACCGAGGGCGGGCCCCGGCTGCTGGGCCAGTTCGTGGCGGCGGGTGTGCTGGACGAGATGTGTCTGACGGTGTCGCCCACGCTCACCGCCGGATCGGCGCAGCGCGTCGCGTCGGGCCCCGCCGTCGCCGTACCGGAACGGTTCGCCCTGGCGTCGCTGCTGGAGCGGGACGGGTTCCTTTTCACCCGGTACCGGCGTGTCCGGTCAATCGGCTGACGCGCCATGACAATCAGCGGAATTTGCCGTTCCGCTTAGCCGGCGGTGGGCAGACTTAGTCTCATCAACCCCGTGCGGGCACGGGGAAGGATGGTTTCAGCAGTGGGCCGGACGGCCCCTCGAGAAGTAAGGACGCCTGCCGTGTTCACCAGCGTATTGATGATCGAGAAGCCGCTGTCCGCAGAGGACGTCGAGTTCGTCACCACCCTCCACGGCGACGAGACGGTCTCCTTCGTCGTGCTCATGCAGCCCCGGGGCGACCAGGCGGATCTGCTGCTGCGCGCCATCGACGACGTCGCCGCGGGCGAACTGCGGGAAGCCGTCAGGGAGGGCGAGGAACCGGAGGGGAGGCAGGCCAGACAGCCGGCGGAACTCGCACTCGAACACTCGCTCGCGGGGTTGCGCGGTCAGGGCGCCGAGGCCACCGGCCAGGTCGTCGAGGAGCATCCGCTCGACCATCTGAAGGCGGTGGTCGACGAGTCGGGCGCCGACGAGGTGATCGTGCTGACACAGCCGCACTACGTGGAGGAGTTCTTCCACCGCGACTGGGCCTCCCGGGCCCGTCACAAGGTCGGCGTACCGGTGCTCAAACTCTTCGCGCACAGCGAATAGGGTTAAGCCGGACCCCTTCTCGTAGAACATGGGAGAACACAGGTATGGCACCCGGCTCCGGTATCCCCGAGACCATGGAACGACCGCACTTCATCGGTATCGGCGGCGCCGGAATGTCGGGTATCGCCAAGATCCTGGCCCAGCGCGGGGCCAAGGTCGCGGGCAGCGACGCCAAGGAGTCGCCGACCGCCGAGGCGCTCCGGGCGCTGGGGGCGACCGTGCACATCGGCCACGCCGCCGGGCACCTCGCGGACGACGCGTCCTGCGTGGTCGTCTCCAGCGCCATCCGCGCCGACAACCCCGAGCTGGCCCGCGCCGCCGAGCTGTCGGTGCCCGTCGTCCACCGCTCCGACGCGCTGGCGTCGCTGATGGGCGGCGCGCGCGCCATCGCCGTCGCGGGCACCCACGGCAAGACGACCACCACCTCCATGCTGGCCGTCGCCCTCACCGGGCTGGGCCTCGACCCGTCGTACGCGATCGGCGGCGACCTCGCGGGCCCCGGCACCAACGCGCTGCACGGCGCGGGCGAGATCTTCGTCGCGGAGGCCGACGAGAGCGACCGCAGCTTCCAGAAGTACGACCCCGAGGTCGCCGTCGTCCTCAACGTCGAGCTGGACCACCACGCCAACTACGCCTCGATGGACGAGATCTACGAGTCCTTCGAGACCTTCGTCGGCAAGATCGTCCCCGGCGGCACCCTGGTGATCTCCGCCGACCAGCCGGGCGCCGTCGAGCTGACCCGGCGGGTCCGGGACCTCCCGGACCTCAAGGTCGTCACCTACGGCGAGTCCGAGGGCGCGGACGTACGCGTCCACAAGGTCACCGCCCGCGGCCTGACCAGCGAGGTCACGGTCGTCCTCGACGGCCGCTTCCTGACCTTCACCGTCTCCGTGCCCGGCCGTCACTACGCCCACAACGCGGTCGCCGCCCTGGCCGCGGGCGTCGCCCTCGGCATCCCGGCGCACAATCTGGCCTCGGCCCTCGGTACGTACACCGGGGTCAAGCGCCGGCTCCAGCTCAAGGGCGAGGAGGCGGGCGTCCAGGTCATCGACTCGTACGCGCACCACCCCACCGAGATGACCGCCGACCTGGAGGCGATGCGCTCCGCCGCCCCGGCCGGATCGCGGCTGCTGGTGGTCTTCCAGCCGCACCTGTTCTCCCGTACGCAGGAACTCGCCACGGAGATGGGCCGGGCGCTCGCCCTCGCCGACGCCTCGGTGGTCCTCGACATCTACCCGGCCCGCGAGGACCCGATCCCCGGGGTCACCAGCGCCCTGATCACCGACGCGGCCACCGCCGCGGGCGCCACGGTCACGCCGCTGTCCGACAAGGGCGCGGTCCCGGACACCATCGCGGGAATGGTCCGGCCCGGCGATCTCGTTCTCACCATGGGCGCGGGCGATGTCACGGACCTCGGTCCGCTGATCCTGGCCCGGCTGACCGACTGAGGGAGACCACATGGCGTACGACATAGAGAAGCCCGACGAGCAGTGGCGCGCGGAGCTGTCACCCGCGGAGTACCAGGTGCTCCGGCAGGCCGGCACCGAGCCCGCCTTCGTCGGCGAGTACACCGACACGAAGACGGCCGGGGTCTACTCCTGCCGCGCGTGCGACGCCGAACTCTTCCGCTCCGACACCAAGTTCGAGTCGCACTGCGGCTGGCCGTCCTTCTACGACCCGAAGGACACGGACGCGGTCGAGCTCATCGAGGACCGCTCCCACGGCATGCGCCGGGTGGAGGTCCGCTGCGCCCGCTGCGGCTCGCACCTGGGCCATGTCTTCGAGGGCGAGGGGTACGCGACCCCGACGGACCAGCGGTACTGCATCAACAGCATCTCGCTGCGGCTGGCGCCGGACGGCGAGGGCTGAGACTCCGGCAGCACACGCCGGGTGGCGTCCCACCGGACGCCACCCGGACGTCGTTTCCGACGTCCCCGGCCGCCCGTGCTGTCCGGCTGTGTCCGTCGTACCGCCTACGCGGGCCGGAGCAGGTCCCAGCGATTTGCCGTAGAGGTCCTCGAAGACCCCGACCGAACCGTACGGCTCGTGCCGGGGCTCCTCGCAGGAAGCGGACCCCGGCGCAAGGCGGCCGGGAGTCCTCGGCGGGGGGGGGGCACCTCCCAGCAGCAGCCGGGGGAGGGCGTGATGGGCGGCACGACGGGCAAAGTGCCGGGAGCTAGCATCGGAAGCGGCGGAGATCGCCGGGTACGCGCCGGTGTATCGGGCGGGTGCCGCCGATACGGACACGGGTGGAGGCGATGGAGTGAGGCTGTTCCGGCGAGGGCCGAAGCGCGACGGTCGTGACACGCCGAGGGACCCCGCGTTCTCCTTCTTCTCGGTCGGTGAGGCCGCGCTCTTCCGCAGCCAGGTCCGGGAGGCGTTCGCGGAACACGGGCTGGAGGTCACGCTCTACGCGGACATGGTGACCGACAGCTCCGGCCGCCGGTTCGGTCTGGGGAATCTCGCCGCGGTCTGCCACAACGACGAACGCGGCCCCCGGGTCTGGGGCGATCTGGCGCGCAGACACGCGGGGATGGTGCTGCGCACGATGGACGGCCCCTCCGCGCTGGACACGCTGGAGCCCGAGCAGATCCGCGCCCAGCTCTACCCCCGGGTGATCAGCGAGGACAGCCTCGACCCGCAGGCGTTCGGCTACGCGCGCTCGGTCGCCCCCGGGCTGTACGAAGTCCTCGCCCTCGACCTCCCCGAGAGCGTCATGATGCTCACCGACGAGGCGCTGGAGCCGCTCGGCGAGGTCGGGTGGCTGCGGGACCGGGCGCTGCGCAATCTGCGGGAGCTGCCGGTCGAGGGGCGCGAGACGGTCAAGGAGCCCGGCGGGACACGTTTCGAGGTGGTCCTCGGTGACTCCTTCTACACCGCCAGCCGGGTCCTGGCCCTGGAATCGCTCGTCCGGGAGGTCACCGGGGAGCTGATCCCGCCCGAGGGCGCGCTGGTCGCGATGCCCTTCCGCCATCAGCTCGCGTTCCATGTCATCCGGGACGCGACCGTCATCCCGTCCCTGACCTCGATGGTGTCCTTCGCCGCCGAGGGGTACGAGGACACCCCGGGGGCGGTCAGCCCGTACGTCTACTGGTGGCGCGGCGGCACGCTCACCCAGCTCAGCGCCAAGGACGAGGAGGGGCTGCGGATCGTCGTCGGCGACGACTTCCAGGAGCTGCTGGAGCGGCTGACGGGCAAGGACTGACAGCCGGACCGGCCGGCGCGCGGTGATCGCCGGGGCCGGTTACGGCGCGTACGTCATCCAGGCGGGGTCCGGCTACTCGTCGGCCAGCACCACGCATGACCGGGGCGGCAGCCGCAGCAGGCCGTCCTCGTCCGGTGGCGGTACGGGTTCCCAGGCGGCCAGCACCCGGCCCGCGCCGCCGCCCAGGGGGATCCGTACCGGTCCGTCGGAGAGGTTCACCGCCACCCGCAGATCGCCCCTGCGGTACGCGATCCACCGGGCCACCTCGTCGTAGGCGACCCGTACCGACGCCAGGTCCGGGTCGCGGAGGTCCGGTTGGGCGTGGCGCAGGGCGATCAGCTCGCGGTGCCAGGCCAGCAGGCGGGCGTGCGGCTCCCGGGCGATCTCGGTGCGGTCCAGGCAGGAACGGTTCCGCGTCGCCGGGTCCTGCGGGTCGGGGATGTCCTCCTCGGCCCAGCCGTGCGCCGCGAACTCCCGGCGCCGCCCGCTGCGTACGGCCTCGGCGAGGACCGGATCGGGGTGGTCGGTGAAGAACTGCCAGGGGGTGGTCGCGCCCCACTCCTCGCCCATGAAGAGCATCGGGGTGTGCGGCCCGGTCAGGACGAGCGCGGCGGCGCACGCCAGCAGCCCGGGGGAGAGGGTCGCCGAGAGCCGGTCGCCGAGCGCGCGGTTGCCGATCTGGTCGTGGGTCTGGGCGTACCCGAGGAAGCGGGTCGCCGGGGTGCCCGTACGGTCGACGGGTCTGCCGTGGGTCCGGCCCCGGAAGCTCGAATACGTACCGTCGTGGAAGAAGACCCGGGTCAGCGTCTTGGCGAGCGCGGCGAGCGGCTCCCGGGCGAAGTCGGCGTAGTAGCCCTGGGATTCACCGGTGAGGGCGGTGTGCAGGGCGTGGTGGAAGTCGTCGTTCCACTGGGCGTGCAGCCCGAGGCCGCCCTCGGTACGCGGCGTGGTGGTGCGCGGATCGGCGAGATCGGACTCGGCGATCAGGAAGAGCGGGCGGCCGAGGTCGGCGGAGAGCGCGTCGACGGCGGCCGACAGCTCTTCGAGGAAGGTCAGCGCGCGCTGATCGGCCAGCGCGTGGACGGCGTCGAGCCGTAGTCCGTCCAGCCGGAAGTCCCGCAGCCAGGACAGGGCGCTGTCCAGCAGATACGCCCGCACCTCGTCGGAGCCGGGCGCGTCGAGATTGACGGCGGCGCCCCAGGGGGTGTGATGCGTGTCGGTGAAGTACGGGCCGAAGCGCGGCAGATGGTTCCCGGCGGGTCCGAGGTGGTTGTGGACCACGTCGAGTACGACGCCGAGGCCCAGCCCGTGGGCCGTGTCGACGAAGCGCTTGAGGCCCGCGGGGCCGCCGTACGGTTCGTGCACCGCCCAGAGCGACACCCCTTCGTACCCCCACCCGTGGATACCGGGGAACGGGCACACCGGCATCAGCTCGACATGGGTGATCCCCAGCTCGGCCAGCGGGGCGAGCCGGGCCGCCGCCGCGTCGAAGGTGCCCTCCCGGGTGAAGGTGCCGATGTGCAGCTCGTACAGGACCGCGCCGGCCGGTCCGCGTCCCGGCCAGGCGGTGCCCCATTCGTAGGCGTCCTGGTCGACGACGGCGCTCGGGCCGTCGGGGCCGTCGGGCTGACGGCGGGAGCGCGGGTCGGGGAGCAGGGGGCCGCCGTCGAGCGCGAAGCCGTACCGCGTCCCGTCGGCGGCGGGGGCCTCGGCGGTCCACCAGCCGGGGCGCTCCGGATCGCGGGCCATGGGGACGTCGTCCCCGTCGTCGCCGTCCCGGGCCGTGTCCGCGTCCATGACCCGGAGCGTGGCCCGGTCCTGGGCCTTCGGCGCCCACACCTCGAATCGCACGGGCGGTTCCCCCTTGTCCTCGGTACGGTCGTCCTCGGCACGGTCACTGATCCGGACGGTCATCGCTTCACACGGTGACACCTCCCATGGTGACAAGCGAGGCGGCGCGGGGCGCGGTGATCGCGGCGAATCGGGTGCACCTGCCGCCGGAGCGGCGGCCGGGACGGTGGCGGCGGGAACGACGGATCGTCTGGACACCTCGGGCCGCTCAGAAGGACAATCACGTCTGTGACGTCCTCCTACGAGTCCCACACGCATCCCGCGCGGCTCTCCGACGCCGAGCGGGACCGTGCCCTGGCGGTGCTCAGGGAAGGCGCGGCACAGGGAAAGCTGTCGCACGACACGTTCTTGCGCCGGATGGATCTGGTGCTGACGGCCCGTAGGGCCGAGGAGCTGAAGTTGCTCACGGCCGATCTGGAGACCGAAACCCCTTGGGCCCGGAGGGTGTTCACCGCGGTGGGCCGGGTCTCCGCGTTCTCGCAGCGGCTGCGCAGGGCCTGGCAGGCGGAGCGGCTGCCGAAGCTGCTGCTGCCCCGGCCCGGCCCGTACCCGCTGCTGATCGGCCGTGATCCGATGAACGGACTGCGGCTCAGCCATGACACGGTCTCCCGGCTGCACGCCGAGCTGAGCATGCGGGACGGGCTGTGGGTCCTGCGCGATCTGGGGTCGACCAACGGCACGACGGTCAACGGCCGTCGGGTCACCACGACGGTCGTGGTGCGCGACGGCGACCTGGTGAGCTTCGGCCGGATGAGCTTCCGGCTCGCCTCGGACTGACCTCGTCCGGGGAGAGCCGGGCCCGGCCCGCCGTTGTGGTGTGGGGGTGGGAACGGCGGGCCGGGGGTGGCCGGCGCCCGGTGGGGGACGGACGCCGGTGGGGGATCGTCCTGCGGGTCGTGACGGGTCGGCGACGGGTCAGTGGACCGAGCAGGGCGGTGTGGTGGCGGTGTCCGGCGCTCCTCCGCTGACGACGTAACTGAAGGTCGTGGTGGCGCCGGGTGCCAGTTTGCCGTTCCAGTCGACGTTGTGGACCATCGCCTGCTGGCCGCTGTAGGTGGCGTTGCCGTTCCAGAGGCTGTCGACCTTCTGGCCGGCCGGCAGACCGAACTCGACCATCCAGCCGAGGATGGTGTTGGGGCCGGTGTTCTTGACCGTCATCTCGGCCTGGTAGCCGCCCGACCAGGTATTGGTCGTCTTGCGGGCGGCCGTGCAGCTCGCCGTGGGGTCGGGCGGGTCGGTCGGGGTGGTGCCGGGCTCCCCGACGCCGGTCACCTCGCCCTTGCCGCCGTCGAAGACCACGTCGGAGCAGCTGTAGAAGGTCTCATTGCTGTCGGAGCGCTGCCACACCATGTAGATGATGTGACGGCCGCTCTTGCCGGTGGGCAGATTGCCCTTCCACTTGTAGGCGGTCTCCACCGTGCCCGCGCTGCCGGTGACCGCCGGGTGGTCGACCGTCAGGAAGGGCTGGGCCTCCAGGTCGTCCCAGGTGAAGGTCTTCGTGGGGTCGAAGCCGTTCTTCGTGACGTACACATAGAACCAACCGGGGTGCGCTGCCCAGGCGTTGTACGAGAAGTCGAGCGAGGCGCCCGAGGTCAGGTGGGTCAGCGGCCAGTCGGCGCGGTTCTTGTTGTAGCCGCTGAACGTGGTGTTGCCACCGCTGCACAGCTGGCCGTCGGGGATGAACCCCTTGGTCCGGCCCGCGCCGTCGGAGCGCAGTACGGAGAACCAGTTGTAGAGCGGGGTGGTGCCGCTCTCGGCCACGGCGGCCTTGCAGGCGGGGTTGACGGGTTTGATCTCACCGGTGCTGGTGAGGCCGTCGCGCCAGCACATGAAGGTGCGGCTGGCGGGCTGCATCGGGGTGCCGTGGGCGTCGGAGGTGCCGCTGTTGACGACGACCAGCAGGAGGGCGGGCAGGACGGCGAGCAGGGCGAGGAGTACGGCTCTGCGGGGGTGTAACAGCCACAGTGGGGGACGGTTCATCAGCGCGAGTCCCTTCGGCGTGATGGACGGAGGAGCGGGCGTCACCGGGCGGCGGTGCCCGGTGTGGTGCGCGCTGTCACGACAGTGGCGGCCGGGTCGGCTCCGGCGGAGCAAATGTCGTGATCATGACAGCGAGGGAGATGGGAGCGCTCCCATTTCGGAAAGTAGCGCGGCTCGGTCACTCTGTAAACGGCCGGGTCGGGATTTTCTCGTACGAGCCCGCCGACGGCCTCAGTCCGCCGTCAGCAGCGCCACCGGAAACCCGTCGAGCAGCTCCGCGAGCGGCGCCGTCCCGGCCAGCTCACGACCGGTCAGCAGCTCGCGCCAGCGCCCCGGCGGCAGCGTCAGCGCGGTGGAGCGCCAGCCGCCCGCCCGTTCCAGACCGTGGGCGAGCCGGGTCACCACCGTGATCGCGCGGCCGGTGCGGACGAAGGCCAGACAGTGCGCGGCGGCGGGGCCCGTCGCGTACAGCGGGGTGTAGGTCCCCGACTCGCGGAAGAGTTCGGGCCGCTCCCGGCGCAGCCGCAGCGCCGCCGTCGTGACCACCGTCCGGTCGTCGGGCGGGCCCGGCCTGAACGGCCCGCGGTTGTCCGGGTCCACCAGCGCCAGGTACTCGCGCTCGGTGCCCTGGTACAGATCCGGCACCCCCGGCATCGTCAGCTGCACCAGCGCCGCCCCCAGCGCCCCGGCCCTGACGTACGGCGCGACCTCCCGGTTGAACGCCGCGACCGCGGCCCGCGCGGGCCCGGCGGGACCCGCCTCGACGAACGCGGCCACCGCCCGCTCGTACAGCTCGTCCGGCTCCGTCCAGCTGGTGTGCAGCCCGGCCTCCCGTACGGACTTCAGCAGCGCGGGCACCAGCCGCGAGCCCTCCGGCGGGCTGCCGTCCGAGGCCGGGGTGAAGCCGACCGCCGTCTGCCACGCCTGCCACGCCACCTGCGGATCCGGCGCGGGCAGCCCGGTCGCCGCCGTCTCCTCGGTGACCCGCGCCAACAGCTCGTCCCACCGCCCGGGGCACTCGGACAGCACGGCGATCCCGGCCCGTACGTCCGCGCTGCGCTTGGTGTCGTGCGTGGTCAGTACGGTGCCGGTGGCGGGCCAGTCGCGCGCGAGCCGGGCGCAGTACGCGTGGAAGCGCTCCGGGGAGACGGCCGGGTTCCCCGGAGCGCCGCCCACCTCGTTCGCGGAGATCAGCGGTACGTAGCGGTAGAACGCGGTGTCCTCCACGGACTTGGCGCGCAGCGCGGACGCGGTCTGCGCGAAGCGCGCGCAGAACGCCGCCCGGTCCGGCCCCGGACCGAGCCTGCCGAGCGCCAGCTCCCGCACCACGTCCACGGCCGTCGCCTCGCGCGCCACCCGGAACGCCGTCTTCGCCTGCCGCACCGCCTCCTCCGGGACCGCCGCCTCGGCCGCCCGGGGGCACGGCCCGCCCGCCGTGGTGTACGGGCGGTAGACGGGGACCCGGACCAGCAGCTCCGCGACCGCCGTGCGCAGCGCCCAGGGCGCGTGGTCGCGCAGCGCGGGATCGGCGGCGCAGACGCGCCCCGCGATCCGTACGAGGGCGTCGGTCTCGGCGGCCAGCTCGTGGAAGAGCACCTTGTACGCGGCCCGCCGCACCGTCCCCTCCCAGTAGCCGCCCCGGTCGCCGACCGGCGCGGCGATCTCGCGGTAGCGCCGCTCCAGCGTCTCGGCGCCCACCGGGTCGGTGAACACCCCGTCGATATGGCGCAGCGCGTCATAGCCGGTGGTCCCGGCGACGGGCCAGCCGGCGGGCAGCACCTCGTCATCGGCGAGGATCTTCTCGACGACCGTCCAGCAGCCGCCGGTCGCCTCGTTCAGCCGGCGCAGATACCGCTCGGGGTCGGCGAGGCCGTCCGGGTGGTCCACCCGCAGTCCTTCGACGACCCCGTCGCGTACCAGCTCCAGGATCTTGGCATGGGTGGCGGCGAAGACCTCCGGGTCCTCCACGCGCAGGCCGATCAGCTCGGAGATGGTGAAGAAGCGCCGGTAGTTCAGCTCGGTACGGGCCAGCCGCCACCAGGCGAGCCGGTAGTGCTGGGCGTCGAGCAGCTCGGGCAGCGGGAGGTCCTCGGTGCCCGGCGCGAGCGGATAGCGCCGGTCCCCGTGGCGCAGCTCGCCGTCCTCGGTCCGGAGGTTCGCCAGCTCCTCGCCGAGGGGGCCGGGCAGCACCGGCAGCAGCAGCTTGCCGTCGCCCGCCGCCCAGTCGATGTCGAACCAGCGGGCGTACGGGGAGCCGGGGCCGTCCCGCAGCACCTCCCACAGGGCGCGGTTGTGCTCGGGCGCGGCGGCCATGTGGTTGGGCACGATGTCGAGGACGATCCCGAGGCCGTGCTCCCGGGCCCGAGCCGCCAGCGCCCGCAGCCCCTCCTCGCCGCCCAGCTCCGCCCGTACGGCGGAGTGGTCGGTCACGTCGTAGCCGTGTGTGGAGCCGGGCACGGCCTCCAGGACCGGGGACAGATGCAGATGGGAGACCCCGAGCGCGGCGAGATACGGCACGGCCCGCCGGGCGGCCGAGAACGGGAAGTCCGGCTGGAGCTGGAGCCGGTAGGTCGCGGTGGGAGTCATACGATCGTACGTACCCCGGATATTGGGTTGTGTGCCATACGAGGGGCCGGGTGGCACGAGGTCGTTACGGCTTGAAGATATAGGGCGTGGTCGTGCCGAGGGCGGTGAATCCCAGGCGCTGGAGGATCGGCCGGCTCGTGTCCAGCGCGTCGACCTGGAGGTAGCGGTAGCCGCGGGCGGCGGCGAGCCGGGCCCGATAGGCCACCTGGGCGCGGTAGAGACCCCGGCCGCGCCATTCCCGTACCGTACCGCCGCCCCACAGACCGGCGAAGTCGGTGCCCGGCGGCAGCTCCATCCGGGAGGCGCTCACCGGGGCGCCGTCCGCCAGGACGACGACCGCCTCCAGCGTCTTTGGGGCCTCGGCGAGCTGGGTCCGCAGCCGGGCGCGCAGCTGGGGGTGGTCCTCGCCGAACGCCTTCTCGTGGACCTCCACCATGAGGTCGAGCCCCGCCTCGTCGGTCACGGGCAGCAGCCGTACGCCGTCCGGCAGCTCGGGCTCGGCGGTCAGCGCCGCGCTCTCCGCGATCATCAGCGCCTCGGCGGGCTCGGGGGTGCCTCCGGCGGCCGACAGCCGTCCGGCGAGGTCGGTGGGGAGATCGTGGGAGTAGAGCTTCCACTCGAACTCACGGCCGAGGGAGGAGAAGTACGCCACCTGTGCGGCGATGGCCGCGTCGGCCGTCGCGTCCGTGAGGTCCGACCAGATGATCCCGTTCCAGGCGTCGTCCCCGGCGCCCACCTGCCGTACGACCCCACCGGTCCGCTCCACCCGGGCGCCCGGCCCGTCGGCCGGGGCCTCCTCGCGCATCTGCCGGTCGAACGCCGCGCGTACTCTCGCTGCCACTGTCTGATCCATCCGGACACTGCAACACCCCGGGGACGGCCCGGCAACCGGATTTCCGCCGCCTCCCCGGGGGCGCCGCGCCCTGTCGTACCTTCCCTGCGTCGTACCTTCCCTACGCCGGACGCATCAGCACCGTCATACTGCGGCCGATCAGAGTGAGCATCTCACCTCCGTCGACCTTCTCCCCCTGCCCCGGGGCGATCCCGTCCGGACGGGCCGTGTCGACCATGAGCCGCCACTGCTCGCCGTGGTTGACCGGCACCACGAACTCCAGCTCCTCGGCTCCCGCGTTGAACATCAGCAGGAACGAGTCGTCCGAGATCGGCTCACCGCGCGGCCCCGGCTCCGAGATGGCGTGGCCGTTCAGGAAGACCGTCATGGCCTTGGCGTGCGCAGCCTGCCAGTCCTGCTGGGTCATCTCCTCACCCTCGGGGGTGAACCACGAGATGTCCGACAGCTCGTCGTGCGTCCCGTCCACCGGGCGCCCGTGGAAGAAGCGCCTGCGCCGGAAGACCGGATGGTCGCGCCGCAGCCACACCATCGCCCGGACGAATTTCAGCAGGGAGGAGTCGTTCTCCGCGCCCTTCTCGGGCCAGCGGACCCAGGAGACCTCGTTGTCCTGGCAGTACGCGTTGTTGTTGCCGCCCTGCGTACGGGCGAACTCGTCGCCGTGGCTGAGCATCGGCACGCCCTGCGACAGCATCAGCGTCGCGATGAAGTTCCGCATCTGGCGCCGGCGCAGCTCAAGGATCTCCGGATCGTCGCTCTCGCCCTCCGTGCCGCAGTTCCAGGACCGGTTGTGGCTCTCGCCGTCGCGGTTGTTCTCGCCGTTGGCCTCGTTGTGCTTGTCGTTGTACGAGACGAGGTCGTGCAGGGTGAAACCGTCGTGGCAGGTGGTGAAGTTGATGGAGGCCAGCGGCCGTCGCCCGTCGTCCTGGTAGAGATCGGACGAACCGGTCAGCCGGGACGCGAACTCCGCCAGCGTCCGGGGCTCGCCGCGCCACAGGTCCCGTACGGTGTCGCGGTACTTGCCGTTCCACTCGGTCCACAGCGGCGGGAAGTTCCCCACCTGGTAGCCGCCCTCGCCCACGTCCCAGGGCTCGGCGATCAGCTTCACCTGGCTGACCACGGGGTCCTGCTGGACGAGGTCGAAGAACGACGACAGCCGGTCCACCTCGTGGAACTGGCGGGCCAGCGTCGCCGCCAGATCGAAGCGGAAGCCGTCGACGTGCATCTCGGTCACCCAGTACCGCAGCGAGTCCATGATCAGCTGGAGTACGTGGGGGCTGCGCATCAGCAGCGAGTTACCGGTGCCGGTGGTGTCGGTGTAGTACCGCTGGTTCTCGCCGAGCCGGTAGTACTGGGCGTTGTCCAGCCCCCGGAAGGAGAGCGTCGGGCCGAGGTGGTTGCCCTCGGCCGTGTGGTTGTAGACCACGTCGAGGATGACCTCGATCCCGGCCCGGTGCAGCGCCCGTACGGCCTGTTTGAATTCGAGCACCTGCTCGCCCCGGTCGCCCCAGGAGGCGTAGGTGTTGTGCGGGGCGAAGAATCCGATGGTGTTGTAACCCCAGTAATTGGCGAGACCGGAGTCCGCCAGCCGGTGGTCGTTGACGAACTGATGGACCGGCATCAGCTCCAGCGCGGTGACCCCCAGCTCCGTCAGATGCTGGATCACCGCCGGATGGGCCAGCCCCGCGTAGGTGCCGCGCAGCTCCTCGGGCAGCTCCGGATGGAGCATGGTGAGGCCCTTCACATGGGCCTCGTAGAGCACGGTGCGGTGGTATTCCGTACGGGGCAGCCGGTCGTCGCCCCAGTCGAAGTACGGGTTGACCACGACGGAGGACATCGTGTGGGGGGCGGAGTCCATGTCGTTGCGCGACTCCGGCCTGCCGAAGTGGTAGCCGTACACCGACTCGCCCCACTCGATGCTGCCGCTGATCGCACGCGCGTACGGATCGAGCAGCAGTTTCGCGGAGTTGCAGCGATGCCCGCGCTCCGGCTCGTAGGGCCCGTGGACCCGGAAGCCGTAGCGCTGACCGGGCATGACGCCCGGCAGATAGGCATGGCGTACGAAGGCGTCCGTCTCGCGCAGTTCCACCGCCGTTTCTGAACCGTCGTCGTGCAACAGGCACAACTCGATCCGGTGGGCGGCCTCCGAATAGACCGCGAAGTTGGTACCGGCGCCGTCGTACGTGGCGCCGAGGGGATACGCCTGTCCCGGCCAGACCTGCATAGATAGGACTCTTCCACTTCTGATCCGGGTGGTGCGGGCTCTTGGGCCAGATCTTCCCCGAAATCGGGGCAACCTCCTAGGACCCCGATGCGTTCCCGTCGCTTCTCGGCACGTCATGTCGGAGTCAATTCCAGGGGTCAACCTCACCCTCCGCGCCGTCGGCCGGAGCGGCGGCGGGGGCCGAGACCCTGCTCGGCGGCCCCTCGCGGACCACGGCGCCCCGTCCGCCCCGGAGCATAACGGGAGCAATAGGGGTGAACCATACCGTTTCACCAGAAGTCAACGTCCGGAACAAGCCTCATGGGCAAGGGAGTTGGTGAAGCAGCCTGCGCATCGGGCTGCACCGTGTCCGCTCGGCGGAGTACCCTTCCTTGATCGTTGAATAGGGAGAGAAGGCGGGTACGCGGGTGAGCTCGGGCGGGCTGGAGCTGCCCCCAGGTGACGCAGGTCACGCGGGGGAATCCGGCGACATCCAACCTGGAGCGGTCTCCCTCGCGCGACCGATGGAGATCGGCGCGGAGCTGGACTGGGGCGCGGACGCGTGGAGCGAGGTCCGTACGCGCGCCCAACGGGCCGGGCGGGCCTATATCTGGCTGAATCTGGTGGAACAGCGATTGCGCGCGGTCGTCGCCGCCGTCCTGCGGCCCATCTACGAACCCGTCCACGGCGAGGAGTGGGTGGTCGCCGCCGCCGGACCCGCCGGACAGGAGTGGGTGCAGCGCGCCGTCGCCGTACGGGAGGTGTCGCGCCGCAAGGGCTATCTCCTGGACCCCGCCGACGACAACGTCCTGAGCTTCCTCACCCTCCCGCAGCTGCGGGAGCTGATGGTCCAGCACTGGCCCTGCTTCGAGCCCTACTTCGACGACCGCCGCGATGTGGAACTGGCACTGGACGAGCTGGAGGTCGCGCGCAACGTCGTCTCGCGCAACCGCGCGCTCTCCGAGACCGTGCTCGCCCAGGCCGAGCGGGCCTCGGCGAAGCTGCTGGAGATCCTGGGCGGCGGCGGTGGCGTGCCCTCCTCGTCGCGACTGCGGGTCGACGCGGTCGAGGACCTGGTCGGCGACCGGTACGGCGACGTCGTCTCCGTCCACTCCGACCGGGTCAGGCTCCAGCGGCAGCTGCCCGCCGAGGACCTCTTCGGCGGCGCCCGGCGTGTCGACGCCATCGGCATCGGACTGAACCTCCTCGTCCAGAACTTCTCGGGCCGGCGGCTGATCCGGCTCGCCGAGTCCGGCTGCCGGATACGGCTGGTCTTCCTCAACCCGGCGAGCAGCGCAGTCAAGCGCCGCGAACGCGAGATGGGGCTGCGCAAGGGCGAGCTGAGCCGGTCGGTGGAGATGAACATCCTCCATATGCGCCGGGTGCGCTCCAGGCTCCGCGACCCCGGCGCCTTCGAGATCCATGTCTTCGACGAGACCCCGCGCTTCACCGCGTACCTCGTGGACGGCGACGGCCCCGACGGGCTCGCCGTCGTCCAGTCCTATCTGCGCCGGGCGCGCGGCATGGAGGCGCCGGTGCTGGTGCTGCGGGGCGGCGGGCGTGAGGTCGTGCGCGCCGGGCAGGACACGGAGCACGGGCTGTTCCAGACCTACCGCGAGGAGTTCGAGTCGGTCTGGACGGACTCGCGGCCGGTCTCCTGATCCCCGGGGAGACCGGGCGCCCCCGCGTTGTCAGTGGCGCGTGGCAGGGTGAACATCCAACGGGGGAAGCACCACCGCGGGATGAGGGAGGGGCCACGATGGCTTGGCACGGTGAATCGCTGGTCGGGTTCGATCTGGAGACGACCGGCACGGAGCCGCTGGAGGCCCGGATCGTGACGGCCGCGGTCGTCGAGGTCCGGGGCGGCGAGGTGATACGGCAGCGGAGCTGGCTGGCGGACCCGGGGATCCGGATCCCCGCCCAGGCGTCCGCGGTCCATGGCATCAGCAGCGAGCGGGCGGCCGAGGAGGGCCGCCCCGCCGCCGAGGTGACCGGCGAGATCGCCGCGCTCCTCGCCGGGTACTGGGCGCGCGGGGTGCCCGTCGTGGCGTACAACGCCGCCTTCGACCTGACGCTGCTCACGGCGGAGCTGCGCCGGCACGGGCTGCCCGCGCTCGACCCGGTCGGCCCGGTGATCGATCCGTACACGATCGACCGCGCCGTCGACCGCTACCGGCGGGGGAAGCGCACGCTGGAGGCGGTCTGCGGGGAGTACGGCGTGGTGCTCGACGCCGCGCACGAAGCGGGCGCGGACGCGCTGGCGGCGGTCCGGGTGGCCACCGCGATAGCCGGGCGGCACCCCTCGGTGGCCGCGCTCGACCCGGCGGAGCTGCACCGGCGTCAGATCACCTGGTACGCCGAATGGGCGGCGGACTTCCAGCAGTTCCTGCGCCGCAAGGGCGAGACGGACGCGGTGATCGACCCGGTCTGGCCGATACGCGGACAGCCGGTGGCCACCGCGTCCTGAAGCCTGCCGGACGTCGGGACGCCGAGGTGTCAGAAGGGGTGCCAGCGGACCTCGGGGTCGTCCTCGCGCAGTGAGGCGACCCGGCGGCGGAACTCGTCGAGCGCCTTGGGGTTGGCCGGGGCGTGCTGCGCCACCCAGGCGCAGCTGGCCGTCTCGCGGGCGCCGCGCAGCACCGGCGTGCCGGGCCACTCGCGTACGTCCCAGCCGTAGGCCGCCGTGAAGGTGTCGTACGCCTCGGCGGGCAGGCCGTAGCGGTCCAGGGACAGGGCCATGACCACGAGGTCGTGTTCGCGGAAGTCGGCGGAGAAGGTCTCCAGATCGACCAGGACGGGGCCGTCCGGGCCGACATGGACATTGCGCGGGAGCGCGTCGCCGTGGATCGGACCCACCGGCAGATACGGGGTGAGGGTGGCCGCCGCCTCGGCGAAGCCGTCCCGGCGCCCGCGCAGATAGTCGGCGTCGGCCGGGTCGATGGCGTCCCCGGCGAGCCGCAGCCAGCGTTCGACCCCGCCGAGGAGTTCCCGGCGGGGCAGGGAGAAGGCGGAGGGGGTGGGCAGCGCGTGGACCAGTCGCAGCAGGGCCACCAGATCGGCGGGCCCGGCGGGGCGTACGGCGGCGGGCAGCCGGTGCCAGACGGTCACCGGATGGCCGTCCACCGACCGTGCCGCGGGTTCGGCGGCCCGTACGGCGGGCACCTCCCACTCCGCGAGCCAGGACGCGAGGGCGACCTCCCGCCGGGCGCGCTCCAGCAGTTCGGGGTGGTCCGTGGCGTTCCGGCCGATCTTGACGACGGGACCGTCGGGTCCGGCCGTCGCGAAGACCGCGTTCTCGCCCAGGGCCAGCAGCTCGGCGTTCCGCGTCCGGGGCAGTCCCGTCGCGGCCAGAATCTCCCGTGCCCGCGCCTCGTCCATCAATGGCTCACTTACTTCCCGTGGCTGTGCTTCTCCGTCGTGCGAATCAGCCAAAGTCTCGCATCCGCGCGCGGCCGCTTGACGCGCCGAGGGGCTGTCAGCACGATGACCGGGGCCGCCTGGGTGGCCGGAGCCTTGCAAGCCGCCCGAAGGAGTCGAATCCGTGACATCGGCGACCGCGACGGAGCGGTCCGGGGAACGGCGGCCGGGGAAACGGCCGCGGACAGGGCGCGGGCCCCGAGAACGGCGGTCCGGCGGCGGGCGCCCGAAGGGTCCGGGAGCGATCCGGCCGCTGGACCGGGGCGGCTGGTTCCTGGTGCTGCCCGCGCTGATCCCGATCCTGGTCCTGAGCGTCGGGCCGCTGCTCTACGGCATCGCGCTCGCCTTCACCGACGCCCAGTCGGGCCGTACGGAACCGACCCACTGGATCGGCACGCTCAACTTCCAGGACCTGCTCCACGACACGCTCTTCCAGGACTCGTTCGGGATCGGTCTGCTGTGGGCGGTCGGAGTGACCGTGCCCCAGTTCGCGCTGGCGCTCGGGCTGGCCCTGCTGCTCGACCAGAACCTCCGCTTCCGCTGGCCGGCCCGCGCGCTGGCGATCATCCCCTGGGCGATGCCCGAGGTGGTCGTCGGCATCATGTGGCGGCTGGTCTACAACGCGGACGCCGGAATCCTCAACGAGACCCTCCGCGATCTCGGGCTGGGCGAGGGCCGGGACTGGCTGAGCGGACTGGCGACCGCCCTGCCCGCGGTGATCGTCGTCGGGATCTGGGCGGGGATGCCGCAGACCACCGTCGTCCTGCTGGCCGGCCTCCGGAACACCCCGCCGGAGCTGCACGAGGCGGCGGCGCTCGACGGCGCGGGCGCGTGGCGCCGCTTCCGTACCGTCACCTGGCCCGCGCTGCGGCCCGTCGCGCTGGCCGTCACCGCGCTCAACTTCGTCTGGAGCTTCAACTCCTTCGCCCTGGTCTATGTGCTGACCAACGGCGGACCGGGCGGCCGCACCCGGCTGCCGATGCTCTTCGCGTACGAGGAGGCGTTCCGTTACGGGCAGTTCGGGTACGCCGCCGCGATGGGCTGTGTGATGGTCGCGGTCGTCTCGGTGGTCCTCTCGTTCCGTCTCGTCGGACGGCTCAGGGGCGGGGAGGCGGGATGAGCCCGCGCGTCAGCGGGTCCGCGCGCGCCGGACAGTACCTCGCGCTCCTGTGCTACCTGGTCTTTCTCGTGCTGCCCTTCCTCTGGCTGATCTCCACGGCCTTCAAACCGGCCAGGGAGCTGGGCAGCCTCCATCCCACCTGGATCCCGCACGACCCGACGCTCGGCAACTTCCGCCAGGCGTTCGACGAGCAGCCGCTGCCGCGGGCCGCCGCCAACAGCCTGCTGGCGGCCTCGGCCGCCGCGCTGACCGCCGTCGTCGTCGCGACCCCGCTGGCCTATGTGATGGCCCGCCGGCGCGGCAGGCTCGCGGCGGCGGCCACCGGCTGGGTGGTGGTCAGCCAGGCGTTCCCGTTCGTGCTGGTGATCATTCCGCTCTTCCTGGTCCTGAAGAACCTCCAGCTGATCAACTCGCTGATCGGACTGATCGTGGTGTACGTCGTGTGGGCGCTGCCGTTCGTCCTCTGGATGCTCACCGGATACGTACGGGCCCTGCCGGCCGAGCTGGAGGAGGCCGCGGCGCTGGACGGCGCGGGCCGGCTCCGTACGCTGATCTCGGTCACCGCGCCGCTGCTGGCGCCGGGGATCGTCGCGACGGCGCTCTTCGCGTTCATCACCGCGTGGAACGAGTTCTTCTTCGCCCTCGTCCTGCTCAAGAGCCCGGAGAAACAGACCCTCCCGGTGGTCCTCACCCACTTCCTGGGGGCGGAGGGCGTCGCCGACCTCGGGCCGCTCGCCGCCGCCGCGTTCCTCGCGACCCTCCCCTCGCTCGTCCTCTTCGCGGTCATCCAGCGCCGGATCACGAGCGGGACGCCGACGGGGGCGGTGAAGAACTGATGCGCAGGATCGTGGCCCTCGCGGCGGTGACGGCGGCTCTCGCGGCGCTGCTCGGCGGCTGCTCGGACGGCGACGGATCCCGGGACGGCCGGATCACCCTGCGCTTCCAGTCCCTGGCCTGGCAGGACGAGTCGGTCCGGGCCAACAAGGAGCTGGTGAGGGAGTGGAACGCGGCCCATCCGGAGATCCGGGTCGAGTATGTCCAGGGCAGCTGGGACAGCGTCCACGACCAACTGCTCACCTCCTTCGAGGGCGGCGAGGCGCCGGACATCATCCATGACGCCTCCGACGACCTCGCGGACTTCGCCTACGGAGGCGAGCTCGCCGATCTCACCCCGCTGCTGACCGGCCGTCTGAAGCGGGACATCCCGGAGAGCGGTTGGGGGACCACCACCTTCGGCGACGGGGTCTACGGGGTGCCGTTCCTCCAGGAGCCCCGGGTCCTGATCGCCAACAAGAAGATCCTCGACGCCTCCGGGGTCCGGATCCCGACCGTGGAGAAGCCCTGGAGCTGGCCGGAGTTCCGGCGGACCGCCAAGGAGCTGACCGCCTGGATGCGTACGGAGGGGAGCGACGGGGCAGGGAAGTACGCGGTCGCCTGGCCGCTCAAGGACCCGGTCTCCGCCACGCTCAATCTGGGGCTGTCCACCGGCGGGCGGCTCTTCCACCGGGGCGCGGACGGAAAGGTGACGATCCGCTTCACCGAGGGCGACGCCGTCGTCCCCGGCACCATCCACGACCAGGTCAACACGGACGGCAGCGCGTCCGGGACCACGCTCGGAATGGGCGGCTCCGACACCCTGCCCGGCCTGTTCGGCGGCAAGTACGCGATGGTCCCGCTGGGGTTCTCGTACCGTCAGCAGATCATCCAGCAGGCGCCGGAGGGCTTCGCGTGGACGGTGCTTCCGGCCCCGGCCGGTGCCGTGGCCGGGCTGGCCCAGGGTGCCGGCCCGCAGACCCTCTCCATCGCCGAGGCCAGCCCGCACAAGCGGGAGGCGGCCCGCTTCCTCGACTTCTTCCTCCGCCCGGATAACATGCTGCGGCTCGCCAGGGGCGACTGGATGCTCCCGACCGGGACCCGGGCGCTGACGGACCCGTCCCTGCGTACGGCCGAGCACGGCTGGGCGACGGGCACCGCGCTCGCCCGGGAGCTGCGCCCGGCCCCGGCGCAGTCGGTGCGCGGCTATCCGGAGTGGAAGGACAAGGTGGCCACTCCGGCGTTCCAGGAGTACTACAGCGGTGCGATCGGCCGCGCCGAGTTGGAGAAACGCCTGGTCAAGGACGGTAACCGAGTGCTGGCGCGCTATCAGCGCCGACCGGCGGGCGGATGAGCGGGCCGGGGGATTGATCGGTTGTACGAGACGTGACGTCTCGCCTGGGGTCGGGATATGACCGCCCCGAAGCGCGCCCAATATCGCCATGTTCTCGATCGCCGCGCCCGGGCATGTGAACCCGAGCCTGGACGTCATGAGGGAGTTGGTCGACCGCGGCCATCGCGTCAGCTACGCCATCCCCGGGATCTTCGCCGAGAAGGTCGCCGCGACCGGCGCCGAGCCGGTGCTCTACACCTCGGTCCTGCCCACCCCCGACGACGACCAGGCGCAGGGGGGACGGAGCTGATCGAGGAGACGCCGCCCACGCCCACGCCGCTGTCCGCCGCCCGCCCTATCGTGGCCCCATGACCACGACGTACGCGGCGCTTCTGCGCGGAATCAATGTGAGCGGCCACAAGCGGGTCCCGATGTCCGACCTCCGGGAGCTGCTCGCGGAGCTGGGCCACGGCGAGGTCCGTACGTACCTCCAGAGCGGCAACGCCGTCTTCACCAGCGCCTCCGACGACCCGGACGCGCTGGCCGCCGCGCTGGAGCGGGCCATCGAGAAGCGCTTCGGCTTCACCGTCGGCGCTCTGGTGCGCGACGGCGCGTATCTGCGGGCGATCGTGGAGAACTGTCCGTTCCCCGCCGCCACCCTGGAGGGCAAGCAGCTCCACGTCACGTACTTCTCCGAGCCGGTGGGACCCGAGCGGCTCAGCTCGCTCGACGCGGCAGGCTACCTCCCGGAGGAGTTCCGCCTCGGAGACCGGGCGCTGTACCTGTACGCACCCCAGGGCCTCGGCCGCTCCCGCCTCGCCGAGGCGCTGGCCCGTCCCGCCCTGTTCGCGGGGGTCACGGCGACCAGCCGCAACTGGAACACCGTGACCAAACTGGTGGAGCTGACCCACGCCCGACCGGCCGGCTGAGCCCGACGCGGTCCGTTCAGGCGGACCGGGCCAGCGTGTCCGGTGCCGTACGGGAGCACGATTGGGCGAAGCGTTCCAGCACCAGCCGGGCCAGCTCCGGGGCCGGGCCGAGTACCCCGGCGCAGAGGTCCGCGCCGCTCTCCCGCGCGCCCGCGGCGATACGGTCGGGGAGGCGGCCGGGGGCGATGACGTACGGGGCCACCACGACCCGTCGTACCCCGTCGGCCCGCAGGGCGCGCACCACGTCCTCGGTACGGGGAAGGGAGGCGGAGGCGAACGCGGGCCGCACGGCGCACCAGCCGGTGCGCCGCCACTCCCGCGCGATGCCGGCGATCACCGCGATCGCCTCCGGGTCGGAGGAGCCCGCCGAGGCCAGCACGACCCCGGTCGAGCGCTTGTCGTCGGGCCCGAGCCCGGCCTCGTACAGCCGCCGTTCCAGCGCGTCCGTCAGCAGCGGGGACGGGCCGAGGACACCGGCCTGCCGGATCCGCAGCCACGGGTGGCGGACGGACGCCTCGTGCAGGACGGCCGGGATGTCGGACTTGGCGTGGAAGGCCCGGGTCAGCAGCAGGGGCTGGGCGGCCACGTCCCGTACGCCGTCCCGGGCGAGCCGGTCCAGCACCTGGTGCACCGAGGGGCTGTCGAACTCCAGGAAGCCCGTCTCCACCCGCAGTCCCGGCCGCAGCGACCGCAGCCGCGCCGTCAGGGCACGGACCGTCGCGCCATGGCGCGGGTCGCGGCTGCCGTGGGCGATGACGAGGAGCACGGGGGAGTTCTCGGGCACGGCCGGATCAGCCCCTGACCAGCAGGCCGCGGCTGCGCAGGACACGGCGCTCCAGCGGCGAGAAGATCAGCAGGTCGATGCCGATACCGACGATCAGGATCAGGATGATGGTGGCCAGCACCCCGGACATGTCGCTGTAGGTACGGAAGTTCTCCAGCAGCTGTCCCAGACCCGTGCCCAGGTCGGGCGAGTTGGCGATCAGCTCGGCGGCCATCAGCGAGCGCCAGGAGAACGCCCAGCCCTGCTTCAGCCCCGCGAGATACCCGGGCAGCGCGGCGGGCAGCAGCACATGGCGTACCCCGTTGACCCCCGTCGCGCCGATGGTGCGCGCGGCCCGCAGATAGAGCGGCGGGATCTGGTCGACGCCCGCGACCAGGCCGTTGGCGATGGAGGGGACGGCGCCGAGCAGGACCACCGCGTAGATGGTCGCGTCGCTCAGCCCGAACCAGATGATGGCCGCGGGCACCCAGGCCACCGAGGGGAGCGACTGGAGCCCCGCCAGGATCGGCCCGATGGCCGCGCGCACCACCTTGACCCGGGCCACCAGCAGCCCGAGCGGGGTACCGATGGCGACGGAGACGACGAAGCCGAGGGCGCCCCGGGACACCGAGGTCCAGATGTAGCCGAGCAGCGTGCCGTCGAGCCACATCCCCTGGACGGAGCGCCAGACGTCCAGTGGCCCCGGCAGTACGTAGTCCGGCTTGATGCCGGACACGGCGGCGAGCTGCCACGCCGTGACGACCAGCACGATGGCGATCAGGGGCGGCAGCACCTTGGAGACGAGCAGCGCGGTGAGGGACACCCTCTCCTTGGGGGAGCGCGTCTCCAGTGCGTCGAGGCCCGCTTCGAGGCCCGCGAGATCGGCCTTCCCCGCCGGCCGGGTACGCGCCTCAGGCCGCACAGCGACGGAACCGGCGGAATCGGAACCGGCGGAACCGGCCGGACCGGAAGCCGCGGAATCGGCGGAATCGGAATCGGAATCGGCGAGAGCGGATTCGGTGTCAGCGCTGGCCATGTCGGCGGATCTCCTCCCTCAGTTGTTCGGTGATTTCCACGGAGAGGTCCGCCACGGCGGAGTCCTCGATCCGGCGGGGCTGCGGGATGTCGATCCGCCACTCGCGGGCCACCCGCCCCGGCCGGGACGACAGCAGGACGACGCGCTCCGCCAGCCGGACGGCCTCGCGGACGTTGTGGGTGACGAAGAGGACGGACAGGTCGGTCTCGGCCCAGATCCGGGTCAGCTCCTCGTGGAGTACGTCCCGGGTGATGGCGTCGAGCGCGGCGAACGGCTCGTCCATCAGCAGGAGCCGGCTGTCCTGCGCCAGCGCGCGGGCCAGCGCCACCCGCTGCCGCATCCCGCCGGACAGCTCGTGCACCCGCTTCTCGTGGGCGCCCGCGAGCCGTACCAGCTCCAGCAGCCGTTCCGCCTCGGTGCGGCGTTCGTTCTTGGGCAGCCCGCGCATCTTGAGGGTGAGTTCGATGTTCTGGCCCGCGGTCAGCCAGGGGAACAGCGCGTGCTCCTGGAACATCAGCGCGGGCCGCCCGCCGGGCACCTCGATGGTGCCCGAGGACGGCTTGTCCAGCCCCGCCACCAGATTGAGCAGCGTGGACTTACCGCAGCCGGAGGCCCCCAGCAGGGTCACGAACTCGCCGGGCACGATGTCCACGGTGATGTCGTCCAGCACGAGCTGCTGGGCGCCGGGTCTGCCGAACGACTTCGACACATGGCCGATCCGGGCCGCGAAGGAATCCGGGCCGGCCGGAGGGGACTTCTTGGTGAGTGCGGTGGCCATGAGCACACCTCCTGGGTAAGTTCCGGGGTCCCGTACGGGAGGGCTCCGGCGATCCCGTACGGGACCGGTGCGACGTCTCCCGTACGGGATCGGGACAGGTCTCCCGTACGGGAGAGGGACACGCTTCCGTACGGGACTCGAAGGGCGGGCAGGCTACTCGGCGCCGAGACCGGCGTCGGAGACCTCGGGCCGGCCCTCGGCCTTGAGGACCTTGTTCAGGATCCGGAGGTCGTAGATGCCCTTGAGGAGCGGGTCCTTGAGCAGCCCCGCCTGGACGGCGTGCCCGGCCTCCTCGCGCAGGGTCGAGGCGAGCGGGTCGTTGAGCAGCTCGACGTTCTTGAACGCCGGGTCGAGGACGTCGGCGGGCAGTTCCTTGCCGGAGTCGGCCTTCAGCTTGGCGTTGACGGCCGCCTTCGCCTCGGCGGGGTTCTTCGCGATCCAGAGGTTGGTCTTGACCGAGCCGCGCAGCACGGCCTCGACGACCGCCGGGTACTTCGCCAGGAACTTCTGGGAGACGATCACATTGGTGATGACGAACTGACCGTTCTTCCAGAGGGACTTCTCGTCGAGGAGCACCTTGCCGCCGCCGGCCACCAGCTTGGACGCGGTGGGCTCGGGCACCCACGCGCCGTCCAGCGATCCGGCCTCGAAGGAGGCGGGGATCTCCTTGTTGTCCTGGCGGACGACCGACACATCGCCCTTGCCGGTGGTGGCGTCGACCTTCAGCCCCTTGCCGGCCAGATAGTTCAGCAGCGCCACGTCCTGGGTGTTGCCGAGCTGCGGGGTGGCGATGCGCTTGCCCTTGAGATCGTCCAGTGACGTGATCTTCTTCGGGTTGACGACGAGCGACACGCCGCCGGACGCCGAACCGGAGATGATCCGCAGGTTCTGGCCCTTGGACTTGGTGTAGCCGTTGATCGCGGGGGAGGGGCCGATCCAGCCGATGTCGATGGAACCGGCGTTGAGGGCCTCGATCTCGGACGGGCCCGCGTTGAAGACGTTCTGCTTGATCTTCGTGCCGCCCAGCTCCTTCTGGAGCAGGCCCTTCTGGAGGCCCACCAGGGCGGTGGCGTGCGTGACATTGGCGAAGTAGCCGATGTTGACGGTGTCGAGGCCGTCTGTCTTCGCGGCCCCGGCCGTGACCTTGACCTCGTCGGTGCTGGTCGTCTTCTCCGAGCCGTAGCCGCAGGCGGCGAGGGTGACGGCGAGCAGGGGCAGTGCGGCGACGGCGGCCAGACGGCGGCGCGTGGCGGTGCGGGAGGCAGGCACGGGAGGGGTCCTCTCGGTGGCCCGTGCTCACGCCCGCACGGTGTACGGGGGCGTGGCCGGGAGGTCGGCAGGTCTTCGGTGGGACGTGTGCGGCGAGTGGGGGGTGCGGGCGCGCGAGCGGTGCGCGTACGTCATCACGCACATCGCGCCACCCCGCCGGTCCCCGCGCCGAGGGCGCCGCTGCCGACACGGCCGCCCTCCTTCGCGAACGTCGCGTACATGTCGATGGCCATCAGAAGTCCCAGCCCTCGTCGTCGGCCGGAGCGCCGGCGGTCCCGGCGGTCCCGTCCGCGAACGCCTCGCCCGCCATCCCCGCGGTCAGCGTCGTGCCGTCGGCGGGGTCGATGAGGAGGAACGATCCGGTGCGTCGTGAGGCCGC